>NZ_AKJQ01000055.1:0-50303 GCF_000282255.1 Pseudomonas sp. GM25
GCTGCGCTCCCACCCCCGGATAAATCCCTCCACTCAGCCTTCCGATGGGGCCGGCACGTCAAGAGCGGTACTCGAGCTAACGCTCATTGTGTTGAGTGGTTGGAAGCCAAAGCAAAAGCGAAAGCGGAAGTTTATGTGGAAGCTGGTGCTGATGCTGGTTCGGAAGTGAATGCTGAAGCCGATGCCGATGCCGATGCCGATGCCGATGCCGATGCCGATGCCGATGCCGATGCCGATGCCGATGTCGGTGTTGGCGCGTAGGTATGAGTTGACTTATGTGCTTCAAAACCCGAGTTCAACTCGGCCTTTCACGTCGGCGTACCTCCCCCAAACACCTCGGTCAGTTCCCTCTCCCTCCGGGAGGGGGCCAGGGTGAGGGTGGGCTTTTGCTTTTGCTTTTTGCGCGGGCAAAAGAAAACCCCCGACAAACCAGAAGTCTGTCGGGGGTTTCTCGGGTCAGGCGTTTTGCAACGCCCGATTCAGCTCAGCTTATTGGCAAGCTTCGCAATCCGGCTCGTCGATGGCGCAAGCCTTCGGTACTGGAGCCGGGCCGGCAGGGGCTGCCAGGACCGAATCGTCACCGTGGTTGCCGCCGCTGGAAACAGCGTTCAGCTTGCCGGTGTTGATGGTCGACTTCTCGGTGCTGGTTGCGGCCAGGGCACGGAGGTAGTAGGTGGTTTTCAGACCACGGTACCAGGCCATGCGATAGGTCACGTCCAGCTTCTTGCCCGATGCGCCGGCGATGTACAGGTTCAGCGACTGGGCCTGGTCGATCCACTTCTGACGACGGCTGGCGGCGTCAACGATCCACTTGGTGTCCACTTCGAACGCGGTCGCGTAGAGCTCTTTGAGTTCTTGCGGGATGCGCTCGATCTGCTGAACCGAACCGTCGTAGTACTTCAGGTCGTTGATCATGACCGAGTCCCACAGACCGCGAGCCTTCAGGTCGCGAACCAGGTACGGGTTGATCACGGTGAATTCGCCCGACAGGTTCGATTTCACATACAGGTTCTGGTAGGTCGGTTCGATCGACTGCGATACGCCGGTGATGTTGGCGATGGTAGCGGTCGGTGCGATGGCCATGATGTTCGAGTTACGGATGCCTTTCTGTACACGGGCGCGAACCGGTGCCCAGTCCAGGGACTCGTTCAGGTCGACGTCGATGTACTTCTGGCCACGTGCTTCGATCAGGATCTGTTGCGAATCCAGCGGCAGTACGCCTTTGGACCACAGCGAACCCTGGAACGTCTCGTACGAGCCGCGCTCGTCAGCCAGGTCGCAGGAAGCCTGGATCGCGTAGTAGCTGACCGCTTCCATCGACTTGTCGGCGAACTCGACGGCAGCGTCGGAACCGTAAGGGATGTGCTGCAGGTACAGCGCGTCCTGGAAGCCCATGATGCCCAAGCCGACCGGACGGTGACGGAAGTTGGAGTTCTTCGCCTGCGGTACCGAGTAGTAGTTGATGTCGATCACGTTGTCGAGCATGCGCACGGCTACATCGATGGTGCGCTTGAGCTTGGCGGTGTCCAGCTTGCCGTCAACGATGTGGTTCGGCAGGTTGATCGAGCCCAGGTTGCAGACCGCGATCTCGTCCTTGTTGGTGTTCAAGGTGATCTCGGTGCACAGGTTCGAGCTGTGAACAACGCCGACGTGCTGCTGCGGGCTACGCAGGTTGCACGGGTCTTTGAAAGTCAGCCATGGGTGGCCGGTTTCGAACAGCATCGACAGCATCTTGCGCCACAGGTCTTTGGCCTGGATGGTCTTGAACAGTTTGACCTTGCCTGGGTACTCGGTCAGGGCTTCGTAGTACTCGTAGCGCTCTTCGAAGGCCTTGCCGGTCAGGTCGTGCAGGTCCGGTACTTCGGACGGCGAGAACAGGGTCCACTTGCCGTCATCGAAGACGCGCTTCATGAACAGGTCAGGGATCCAGTTGGCGGTGTTCATGTCGTGGGTACGACGACGGTCATCACCGGTGTTCTTGCGGAGTTCGATGAACTCCTCGATGTCCATGTGCCAGGTTTCCAGGTAGGCACATACAGCGCCTTTGCGCTTGCCACCCTGGTTAACGGCGACGGCGGTGTCGTTCACCACTTTCAGGAACGGAACCACGCCTTGCGACTTGCCGTTGGTGCCCTTGATGTACGAACCCAGTGCACGAACCGGCGTCCAGTCGTTGCCCAGGCCACCGGCGAATTTCGACAGCATGGCGTTGTCGTGGATCGCGTGGTAGATGCCCGACAGGTCATCCGGCACGGTGGTCAGGTAGCAGCTCGACAGCTGTGGACGCAGGGTGCCTGCGTTGAACAGGGTCGGGGTCGAAGCCATGTAGTCGAACGAGGACAGCAGGTTGTAGAACTCGATCGCACGGTCTTCTTTCTGCTTCTCTTCGATCGCCAGGCCCATGGCCACGCGCATGAAGAAGATCTGCGGCAGTTCGAAACGCACGCCATCCTTGTGGATGAAGTAACGGTCGTACAGGGTCTGCAGGCCCAGGTAGGTGAATTGCTGGTCGCGCTCGTGGTTGATCGCCTTGCCCAGTTTTTCCAGGTCGAAGGAGGCCAGCACAGGGTTCAGCAGTTCGAACTCGATACCTTTGGCAACGTAGGCCGGCAGGGCCTTGGCGTACAGGTCGGCCATTTCGTGGTGAGTGGCGCTTTCGGCCACGCCCAGGAAGCCCAGGCCTTCGGCACGCAGGGTGTCCATCAGCAGGCGGGCGGTCACGAACGAGTAGTTCGGCTCGCGCTCGACCAGGGTACGGGCGGTCATCACCAGGGCGGTGTTGACGTCGTTCAGGGCCACGCCGTCGTACAGGTTTTTCAGGGTTTCGCGCTGGATCAGGTCGCCGTCGACTTCAGCCAGACCTTCGCAGGCTTCGGTGACGATGGTGTTCAGGCGGCCCATGTCGAGCGGCGCGAGGCTGCCGTCGGCGCGGGTGATGCGGATCGACGGGTGAGCGTTGACCGCGGCCTCGGCCGGGGCGTGTGCAGCGCGTTCTTTCGAACGACCGTCACGGTAGATCACGTAGTCGCGAGCCACTTTCTGCTCGCCGGCACGCATCAGGGCCAGTTCGACCTGGTCCTGGATTTCTTCGATGTGGATGGTGCCGCCCGATGGCATGCGACGCTTGAAGGTCGCGGTGACCTGTTCGGTCAGGCGGGCAACGGTGTCGTGGATTCGCGACGAAGCGGCAGCGGTGCCGCCCTCAACTGCGAGAAACGCTTTGGTGATAGCGACGGTGATCTTGTCATCGGTGTAAGGAACGACAGTGCCATTACGCTTGATCACACGCAGTTGGCCAGGCGCGGTGGCAGCCAGATCCGAATTCGAATCGGCGGCCTGCGGCAAGGTGCCCTGCGGGTTCTCGCGAGTTGTGTCGGTTTGCATGGGTGTCTCCACGTTCTCTATGTTTGTTTGGGCACCATCACGGTGCCCACCGTTCCGTCCTGAAGCACTACGACCGGCAGTTGCCGGGTAACGACTTCGGGACAGTTCAGGAAGGGGGCCTTGTGGGCGCCGCTTCCATGCCGAAGTCTTCGGTTCGCGCGATACGCGTGAAACCGCATTCCTTTCGGGGAGCAGTTTGGGACTGCAACACCCGTACCGTTTACGCCGTGATCGGCTGAAAAACGGTAGCCATCCGCAGGCGCGGTTTGGGCTTCTGAAAATACGTTTGGTTCAACCCGACAATGGCAATAAAAAGCCTTGAATTCACTGTCCGGTTTGTGTTTGGTTTTTTGGCCTCAACCCCTACATGTAGGGTTTTTTCAAGCGCGGGCTACAAGATAATGCGTTTTGGGGGAGGATTGCAACGGACAGCCTGTGGATAACCCTGTGCGTAAATTGTGTGCGAAATGTCGAATTCACGTGTAGGCCGCGAACCTGCTGAGCTAGACCGTTTGTCACTGTTTTCCACCGCAAAAAAATGCCGCGGCGGAATTTTGAGGGCGCGAACCCTATCACAAAAATCCGCCTTGTCCGAACGCATTTACCGACTTGTGTTCTGGCTGTACGCCGTTTATACAATCGGCCCATGCGCACGCATTCTTATCCTCCTTAAAGATGACAAAAAGACGGGAGGATCCTTCCTTTATAAGCAGCATCGGCAAGCAGAGGTCACCCGTGGAGCAAGAAGCCTGGCAGGTATTGATAGTCGAGGACGACCAGCGTCTGGCCGAACTGACCCGTGAATACCTGCAAGCCAACGGATTGCGCGTGGAGATCGAAGGCAACGGTGCACTGGCGGCGGCGCGGATCATCAAGGAACAGCCGGACCTGGTGATCCTCGACCTGATGCTCCCCGGCGAAGATGGCCTGAGCATCTGCCGCAAGGTCCGTGACCGCTACGAAGGGCCGATCCTGATGCTCACCGCGCGCACCGACGACGCCGACCAGATCCTCGGCCTCGACCTAGGTGCCGACGACTATGTCTGCAAACCGGTGCGCCCGCGTCTGTTGCTGGCGCGCATCCAGGCGTTGCTGCGACGCAGTGACACACCGGAGCCGCCGGCGGGCAATCCGCGTCGGCTGCAATTCGGTCCGCTGGTGGTGGACAACGCCTTGCGCGAAGCCTGGCTCAGCGACAGTGGCATCGAGCTGACCAGCGCCGAATTCGATCTGCTCTGGCTGTTGGTATCCAACGCCGGGCGGATCCTGTCCCGGGAAGAAATCTTCACCGCACTGCGCGGCATTGGCTACGACGGCCAGGATCGCTCGATCGATGTGCGCATCTCGCGCATCCGCCCGAAAATCGGCGACGACCCCGACCACCCGCGCCTGATCAAGACCATCCGCAGCAAAGGCTACCTGTTCGTGCCGGAAGCCTGCGCAGACCTGCCGCTGTGAACTCGATCTTCCTGCGCATCTATGGCGGCATGTGCGCGGCGCTGATTCTGGTGGCGGTACTCGGTGTGCTGGCGCTGCACCTGCTCAACCAGGTGCGCAGCGAGCAATACCGCGAGCGTCTGGCCCACGGCACGTTTTCGCTGATGGCCGACAACCTGCAACCGATGAACGAAACCGAGCGCCATCGCGCCTTGCTGGTGTGGGAGCGGCTGCTCGGGATTCCGCTGGCGCTGAAGACCTTCGCCCAGACCGACCTAGACCTGACCCAGCGCACCCGGGTGCAGCGCGGCCAGGCGCTGGTCGAGCAGACCGGCCCGCACGCGGCCAAGGTCTATCGACTGGTCAGCGACAAGGATCAACTGGTGCTGGTGGGCGAGGTGCAGCAGATCAGCGAACAACTGGCCCGGGCGACCATTTACCTGTTGGCCGATGAACTGGTGCGGGTGCCCGTGGGCGAGCAGCCCAAACGGCTGGCGCAGTTGAAAGAAGACAAAGGCTTCGGCTTCGATTTGCGGCTGGTCACCGTCAGCGACGCGGACATGGACGAAGACCAGAGCCGTCGGGTGTCCGAGGGCGATACGGTGATGGCGCTGGGCAAGGGTGGCGATTCGATCCGGGTGTTCGCCGGCATGGTCGGCACGCCGTGGGTGCTGGAAATCGGGCCGCTGTATCAGATGAACCCGTACCCGCCGGAATGGCTGGTTTTGATCGCTGCCCTCGGCCTGACCCTGATCGGCCTGATCGTCTATTTATTGGTGCGCCAGCTCGAACGGCGTTTGCGCGGGCTCGAAGCTGCCGCAACGCGCATCGCCAAAGGCAGCCTGGAAACCCGGGTGCCGGCCCGTGGTGCCGACTCGGTGGGCAAGCTGGCGGCGGCGTTCAACGGCATGGCCGAGCACTTGCAGCAGTTGCTCGCGATCCAGCGTGAACTGGTGCGCGCGGTGTCCCACGAACTGCGCACGCCGGTGGCGCGTCTGCGTTTCGGGCTGGAGATGATCGGCTCGGCCACCACCCCGCAGGCGCTGGAAAAATACCGCGAGGGCATGGACCACGACATTGAGGACCTCGACAAACTGGTCGATGAAATGCTCACGTACGCCCGGCTGGAGCAGGGCTCGCCGGCGCTGACCTTCCAGCGCATCGATCTGGATGCACTGGTCAATCAGGTGATCGAAGAGCTGGCGCCTCTGCGTGCCGAAGTCACGGTACAGCGCGGCTTGTGCCTGTCGGCGGCGGATTGCGATGACGCGTGGGTCGAGGCCGAGCCGCGTTACCTGCACCGGGCCCTGCAGAACCTGGTGAGCAACGCCATGCGCCATGCACGCTCGAAGGTCACGGTCAGTTATCAGGTCGGGCAGATGCGTTGCCGGGTGGATGTCGAGGACGACGGCCCCGGGGTGCCGGAAACCGCCTGGGAGAAAATCTTCACGCCGTTCTTGCGCCTGGATGACAGCCGCACCCGGGCGTCCGGCGGGCACGGGCTGGGCCTGTCGATCGTGCGTCGGATCATCCACTGGCACGATGGCCGGGCGCTGATCGGCAAGAGCAAGAGTCTGGGCGGAGCGTGCTTCAGCCTGAGCTGGCCGAGGAATCAGGAGCGGCGCTGAAACCGCTTACGCCTGGATGCTGACCAGACTCAGCAACTGCCCGTCCTGCACGCCGAATTGTGCATCGAGCTCTGTGCCGTTGCGCCATTCACTGGACAGGTCCGTCAGCAGCCGCAGCCGCACCTGACCCTGTTCATTCCACTCCAGTACCTCGGCGTGTTCGAAGTAGAAGCGCTGCTGCACGATCGGGTACAGCGCCTTGAACAGGCTTTCTTTCACCGAAAAGGTCAGGGTCACCCAGAGCGCGATCTGATCCCGGGAACCGGCGGCCATGCGCTGCAATTCCGGTGGGGTCAGGATCTCTCCGGCCAGTCGTTCGGCGCGTTCGGCGTTGAGCAGGTTTTCCAGGTCCATGCCCAGTCCGCGCCAGTGCTGCTTGTTGGCGACAATCGCCGCCGCACGACCGGTGCTGTGGGTGATCGAGCCGCAGATGTGCGCCGGCCAAATGGGCGCGCGATCCTCGCCGATCGCCGGAACAGTGCTCGAGCCTTCCAACTGCTGCAACGCCGCCCGGGCGCAAATTCGCCCGGCGAGGAATTCCGCCTGCCGCTTGGCCACCGAACGCTGAATGCTCGGCGGCGGCTCGATGGCGCTGCGCCGGAAGTCATCGCCGAGCAATTGTGACGGGTCGAAATGGGTGCTCAGCAGCACGGTGTCGGGCAATACCGTCGGCAGCGGCCAATGGGCATCGAGCGGGGTGCAGCAGGCGGGGAGGAAAGGGCTGGCAGTCATGTCGGCATTTTGCCGGTAAGCGTCAGGGCTGGGTAGTGGCAAGGTTTAAATCGGCGGCGCGATCATCGCCAGCAGGCTGGCTCCCACAAACGCTCGCCATGCAAATGTGGGAGCCAGCCTGCTGGCGATGGCCGCGCCGCGATGTCCCTGCCTAACCAAAAATCTTCTTGAAGAACGCCTGCATGTCCGCCCAGGATTTTTCATCGGCAGCCTTGTTGTAGCCGATATCCGGGCCACCGTGATCGCCGTGGCTCAGGCGATCCGCGTCAGGATTGCTGAACCCGTGCTTGGCACCGTCAAGGCTGACGAATTGATAGTCGGCGCCGGCCTTGTCCATTTCCGACTTGAACGCCGTGACGTTGTCCGGGGTGACCATGCTGTCCAGCGCGCCGTGTTCGACGAGGACTTTCGCCTTCACGCTGCCCGGCGTAGCCGGAGTCTTGGTGGCCAGCGCACCGTGGAAACTCACCACGCCGGCCAGCGGCACACCCTGACGTGCCGCATTCAGCACCACGCCACCGCCGAAGCAGTAACCGATGGCGGCGATTTTATCCTTGTCGGTCTGCGGTTGTTTCTTCAACAGATCCAGCCCGGCCTGAAAGCGCTTGCTGGCCGCATCGGCGTTTTGCGTGGCGGCTTGCATGAACGCCATCGCGTCTTTCGGGTGCTCGGTGTTCTTGCCTTCACCGTACATGTCGATGGCCAGCGCGCTGTAGCCGAGCCCGGCGAGATCCCGGGCGCGGCGCTTGGCGTAGTCGTTCAGGCCCCACCATTCATGCACCACCACCACGCCGGGGCGCGGGCCCTTGATCGCGTCGTCGTAGGCGTAGTAACCGATCAGCTTCGTGCCGTCGGCACTCTGATAGGGGATTTCCTCGGTCTTGATCGCAGCCTGGCTGAGGCCGCTGAAGACAAGGAGGGCGAGGGTTAAAAGCAGGCGCATGATCGGGTCTCCTGACAATAAAGGTTCAAAACAGCCTAGTTCATTTCATTCAGGCGAGGTTCAGAGAGCGTTCAGGGGCGGTACAGGGGAGGGTCAGTAACCTTGCGCCATACCCGAAGAGCACAACTGAGGAACACTCAATGACTCGTTTGAACAAACTGCTGCTGGCTTTCACCGTCATGAGCGCAAGCATCGCCGCCCATGCCGACACCACCACCAACTTTGCCGGCCTGACCTTTGGCCAGACCAGCGACAAGATCAAGAAATCCAACGCCCTGAACGACAACCTCGGCCATCCGGACGCCACCGCGGCCATCGACGGCAACAACACCTACGGCCTGCGCCTGGGTCAGCAAAACAGCCAGGGTCGTTACTACGCCACCTACGACAACGTGTCCGGCTCGCACAATGGCATTAAACTGCGCCAGGAAAACCTGCTGGGCAGCTACGATCTGTTCTACCCGGTGGGCAGCAGCACCAAGCTGTTCGGCGGTGCCACGGCTGGTTTGACCAAGCTGACCCAGGACTCGCCGAGCTACAGCCGCGACAGCGACATCGGTTACGCCGTCGGCGGCCAGTTCGGTGTGTTGCAGCAAGTCTCGCAGAACACCTCGGTCGAACTCGGTTACCGTTACCTGCGCAGCAACGCCAGCACCGAGATGAAAGAGAGCGGCGGCAGCAAGCAAGGCTCGCTGGATTTGACCAGCAGCGCCCAGACTTACCTGTCGGCCAACTACGCTTTCTAAGCGATTGGCGTCAGGCCCGCGCCGGGTCGTCCTTCGAGGGGCGACCCGGCGCAGCCATGTGAGGCGAAAGCCTTTGGAGTTGTCGATTTACCCGGGAGAGCGTCATGAAACTGTTGGTCGTCGAAGATGAAGCGCTGTTGCGCCATCACCTGCAAACCCGCCTGACGGAGAGCGGTCACGTGGTCGAGTCCGTGGCCAATGCCGAAGAGGCGTTGTACCAGACCGGGCAATTCAACTTTGACCTGGCGGTGATCGACCTCGGCCTGCCGGGCATGGGCGGGCTCGACCTGATCCGCCAGTTGCGCTCGGGCGGCAAGACCTTTCCGATCCTGATCCTCACCGCGCGCGGCAACTGGCAGGACAAGGTCGAAGGCCTGGCCGCCGGCGCCGACGATTACGTGGTCAAGCCGTTCCAGTTCGAAGAACTCGAAGCGCGGCTCAATGCCTTGCTGCGCCGCTCCAGCGGTTTCACCCAGTCGACCATCGTCGCCGGCCCGCTGTTGCTCGACCTCAATCGCAAGCAGGCGACCCTCGATGAGCAACCGCTGGCGCTGACCGCTTACGAATACCGGATCCTCGAATACCTCATGCGTCATCACCAGCAAGTGGTGCCCAAGGATCGGCTGATGGAACAGTTGTACCCGGATGACGACGAGCGCGATCCGAACGTGATCGAAGTGCTGGTCGGCCGTCTGCGCCGCAAGCTTGAAGGTCCGGCCGGGTTCAAGCCGATCGACACCGTGCGCGGCCTCGGTTATCTGTTCAATGAGCGCTGCACTTGATCCGTTCCCTTCGCGTCCGGCTGATGCTCGCCGCCACCACCCTGGCGGTGTTGTTCATGCTCGCGTTGCTCCCGGCGATGCAGGGCGCGTTCAGCCTGGCGCTGCAGGACTCGATCGAGCAGCGGCTGGCGTCCGACGTCACCACGCTGATCTCCGCCGCGCGGGTTGAGAACAACCGATTGATGATGCCGGCGCAGTTGCCCGACGAGCGCTTCAACCTCACGGACAATCGCTTGCTCGGCTACATCTATGACCGCGAAGGGCATCTGGTCTGGCGCTCGAAGGGCACCCAGGAAGAGAAGATCAACTACACGCCGCGCTACGACGGCCTCGGCAACGAGTTCGCGCGGATCCGCGAAGCCAACGGGCAGGAATTCTTCGTCTATGACGTCGAAGTGAAATTGCTCGGCGGCAAGAGCGCAGCCTTCAGTATCGTGGCCCTGCAACCGGTGCGCGAATACGAAACCACGCTCGAAGGCCTGCGGGAAAATCTCTACCTCGGATTCGGTGCGGCGCTGCTGGTGCTGCTCGCATTGCTGTGGATCGGCCTGACCTGGGGTCTGAAAGCCTTGCGCCGGCTCAGTCAGGAACTCGACGAAATCGAAGGCGGAACCCTCGAAAGCCTCAGCGAACAGCACCCGCGCGAACTGCTGCGCCTGACCGGTTCCCTCAACCGCCTGCTGCACAGCGAACGCCAGCAGCGCAGCCGTTACCGCGATTCCCTCGACGATCTGGCCCACAGCCTGAAAACCCCGCTGGCGGTATTGCAAGGCGTCAGCGAAGACATGGCCCAGCGCCCCGAAGACCGCGATCAAGCCTGGGTGCTGCAAACCCAGATCGAACGCATGAGCCAGCAGATCGGCTACCAGTTGCAACGCGCCAGCCTGCGCAAAAGCGGTCTGGTGCGCCATCAGGTGCGCCTGCGCCCGGTGCTGCAAAGCCTGTGCGACACGCTGGACAAGGTCTACCGCGACAAACACGTGCGTGTCGCCTTCGATCTGCCGGAGCACTGTTACGTGCCGATCGAGCAGGGCGCCCTGCTGGAAATGATGGGCAACCTGCTGGAAAACGCCTATCGCCTGTGCCTGGGCGAAGTGCGCATCAGCGTGCGTGAAAGCCATTCCGTAAGCGAACTGTGCATCGAAGACGACGGCCCCGGCGTACCACCGGATCAGCGCGCACGGATTCTCGAACGCGGCGAACGCCTCGACCGCCAGCATCCGGGGCAGGGGATTGGTCTTGCGGTGGTCAAGGACATCATCGAGAGCTACAGCGCCAAGTTGACCCTGGGGGATTCGCCGATGGGCGGGGCGGCGTTCAGGATTCATTTTCCGGCGGTGTGACGGTCTACTGCTCCTGCGCCCGATAAGCCCCCGGCGTCAGCCCCGTCCACTTCTTGAACGCCCGGTGAAACGCCGACGGCTCGGAAAACCCGAGCTGTTCGGCGATCTGTTGCAACGACAGATCCGCCCGCCCCAGGTGATAAATCGCGATGTCGCGGCGCAGCTGATCCTTCAATTCCTGAAAACTGGTGCCTTCCTCGCGCAGATGCCGGCGCAGGGTTTGCGGGCTGATGTGCAGGTGCGCGGCCACGGCTTCCAGGTCCGGCCAGCGTGCGCTGTCGTGGCTGAGCAAACGGCGCAGTCGGCTGCTCAGGCTGTTGCCGTCGTCCGGGCGGGACAGCAGGTCGGCGGGGGAGCGTTCGAGGAAATGCTTGAGGGTGCGTTCGTCCTGCAACAGCGGCATGTGCAGATAACGACTGTGAAATACCAGGCTGCTTTGCGTTGCCGAAAACTCCAGCGGGCAGGAAAACAGCAGATCGTATTCCGCCCCGTGCGCCGGTTTCGGGTAGCTGAAACTCGCCTGTTCCAGGCGAATCCGCTGGCCGATCAGCCAGCTGCCGAGACGGTGCCAGATCACCAGCAGGCTCTCGCTGAGAAAGTGATCCGGGTCCCACAATTGCGTATCGTCGAGGCTCAGGCGCACCCATTCGTCTTCATGGCTCAGGGTCAGGCGCGGGGCTTCGGGGAATAGGCTATAAAACAATAAGCCGCGTTGCAGAGCCTTCTCCAGGCTGCGGCAATGAATGATGGCGTGGCACATCATGGCGAAGCTGCCGGGTTTGCTCGGCGCGTTGCCAAAGCCCAGGTATTCGTCGTCCAGGGCCAGCCACAGGTTCTGGATCAACTGGGTGAATTGCTCCGGGGCGATCCGCGCGCGCGGCTCGTCAAGCAGTTCGGAACTGATGCCCAGTTGCTGCAGCAGGTCCGAATAGTCGTAACCCGAGCGCCGCGCGCCACCGAGGGCGGCGCGGGCAAAGTGACTGGCGATGGTGCGTTCGCGCATGAGCGGCAGATCCTTCCTCTGGCGATCGATGGTAGCGGCTGCCTTTGATCGGTAACAAGGCGGATTTCCGCCAAATTGTAGGACGAGGTCGGGCGAGTTGGCGGAAATCCGCCACACTTGAGTAATCGAACGGTGACACAGAAAAAGCCGTATCCCCTGATATCAAAAGGCTTGCAGCGATTTGCACCAAAGTGGCACGACGTTTGCGATAAGAGCGACAGAAGCGTGCGCCGAGCCGGTCCGGAAAAGCGCCGTTCGACACAACAAATCCCTCCAGTGCAGGAGGGTTCGCAATTCAAGTGTCGCGTTCAACAGATGGATGTTGCCACGCGGGACTCTTGAGGAACTTTGCAATGACGACTCGTCAGCCACTGTACAAATCCCTGTATTTCCAGGTGATCGTCGCAATCTGTATCGGTATTGCGCTCGGCCACTACTACCCGCAGTTCGGCGTGGCCGTAAAGCCGCTGGGTGACGGGTTCATCAAACTGATCAAAATGATCATCGCCCCGATCATCTTCTGCACCGTGGTCAGCGGCATCGCCGGCATGCAGAACATGAAATCGGTCGGCAAGACCGGCGGTTACGCACTCCTGTACTTCGAAATCGTTTCGACCATCGCCCTGCTGGTCGGCCTGATCGTGGTCAACATCGTGCAACCGGGCAACGGCATGCACATCGACGTCAGCACCCTCGACGCCTCTAAAGTCGCGACCTACGTGGCCCAGGGCGCAGACCAGAGCGTTGTCGGCTTCCTGCTCAACGTGATCCCGACCACCATCGTCGGCGCGTTTGCCACCGGTGACATTCTGCAAGTGCTGATGTTCTCGGTGATCTTCGGTTTCGCCCTGCATCGCCTGGGTGCCTACGGCAAGCCGATCCTGGACTTCATCGATCGCTTTGCCCACGTGATGTTCAACATCATCAACATGATCATGAAGCTCGCGCCAATCGGTGCCTTCGGTGCGATGGCGTTCACCATCGGTGCCTACGGCGTCGGCTCGCTGGTGCAGCTGGGTCAACTGATGATCTGCTTCTACATCACTTGCCTGGCGTTCATCCTGATCGTGCTCGGCGGTATCGCTCGCATGCACGGCTTCAGCGTGCTGAAGATGATCCGCTACATCCGTGAAGAACTGCTGATCGTGCTGGGTACTTCCTCCTCGGAATCGGTACTGCCCCGCATGCTGATCAAGATGGAGCGTCTGGGCGCGAAGAAATCGGTGGTGGGTCTGGTGATCCCGACCGGCTACTCGTTCAACCTCGACGGCACCGCGATCTACCTGACCATGGCGGCCGTGTTCATCGCTCAGGCGACCGACACCCACATGGACATCACTCACCAGATCACCCTGCTGGTAGTGTTGCTGCTGTCCTCCAAAGGCGCAGCCGGTGTGACCGGTTCGGGCTTCATCGTGCTGGCGGCCACCCTGTCGGCCGTAGGCCACCTGCCGGTGGCCGGTCTGGCGCTGATCCTCGGTATCGACCGCTTCATGTCCGAAGCCCGCGCCCTGACCAACCTGGTCGGCAACGCCGTTGCCACCATCGTTGTGGCCAAGTGGGTCAAGGAACTGGACACCGACGTGCTGGACGCCGAGCTGGCGTCGGGCGGTCGCGGTATCGCCGATACCCGTCCTGAAGATGACCTGGGCGTGGCCGAAGGCCCGACCCCGAGCAATGTGAAGTAAGCATCGCTTGAATGGAAACCCGCCTCGGCGGGTTTTTTCTTGCCTGCTGTTTGAGCGCAACGGTCAGCGCAACTGATGGATCCGGTAATTGCCCCATCGCCGATGGCTGCCTAGGCTGCATGCATCGTTGATGGAGATCGCCCATGTCTGCACCGCTGGCCTCACTGAAGATTCTGGATTTCTCGACCCTGCTGCCGGGGCCGTTCGCCTCGCTGCTGCTGGCGGACATGGGCGCCGAGGTGCTGCGCATCGAATCGCCGACCCGCCTCGACCTGGTGCGGGTGTTGCCGCCTCACGATCACGGCGTCTCGGCCAGTCACGCTTATCTCAACCGCAACAAGCGCAGCCTGGCGCTGGACCTCAAGCAGCCCGAGGCGCTGGAGCTGGTGAAGCAGTTGCTGGTGGATTACGACATCGTGCTGGAGCAGTTCCGCCCCGGTGTGATGGAGCGCCTGGGGCTGGGATACGAAGCGCTGAAGGCGGTCAATCCGAAGCTGATTTATGTGTCGATCACCGGTTACGGCCAGACCGGACCGTACAAGGATCGCGCCGGCCATGACATCAACTATCTGGCGCTGGCCGGGCTCTCCAGTTACACCGGGCGTGCCGACAACGGGCCGTTGCCGCTGGGCATGCAGGTGGCGGATATCGCGGGCGGCTCGTTGCACGGGGTGATCGGCCTGTTGGCGGCGGTGATTTCCCGCCAACAAACCGGGCAGGGCACGCATCTGGACGTGAGCATGACCGACTGTGCATTCAGTCTGAATGCCATGGCCGGTGCCGGGTATTTGGCCTGTGGCGAGGAGCCAGGCTGGGAGGATCAGATGCTCAATGGTGGCAGCTTCTACGATTACTACCGCTCCCGCGACGGGCGCTGGATGTCGGTGGGTAGTCTGGAGCCGGCCTTCATGCAGCAACTGTGTGCGGCGCTGGGCCGGCCAGAGCTGGCGGCGCAGGGTTTGTCACCCAAACCCGAGCAGCAGCGGGCGCTCAAGGACGCCTTGAAGGTCGAGTTCGAGAAACATGACTTTGCCGAGCTGTGCGAGCTATTTGCCAGGATCGATGCCTGTGTCGAACCGGTGTTGAACCTAGGCGAGGCGGTGCAGCATCCGCAATTGCAGGCGCGGGAACTGGTGACGCAGGTGCCGCGTGGGGATGGCTCGTCGCAGGCGCAGATGGCGTGCCCGCTGAAGTTCTCCGAGGCATTGCCGGCGCCGCGACATGTCGGGGCGGCGCTGGGGCAGCATACGGATCAGGTGTTGGCGGAGTTGGGGTTGAGTGCTGAGCGAATTGCCGAATTACGTGCCGCGAAAGTCGTCGCGTAGCTTGTGGATTACTCGACCCGCATCTCGCCACTGAACACCAATGTGTTCCGACAGCGCCGGCACAAATAACGCCGCCCCTGCCGGACCAGGCTATGGCGCTGCGCCGAAAACGGAAAATCGCTATCCGCACACGGGCATTTATAGATGTAGCGGGTCACGCTGCGGCGTTTGACTTCATAGGTATGGCAGCGGTCCGGCGGCAATTCGTAAACGCCGCGCATGATCAGTTGCCACTCCTCGCCGTGGGGCTGGATGCGGTCGCCGAACAGTTGATGGGCGATCAGGTGAGCGACTTCGTGGGCCACGGTCTGCTTGAGGAAATGTTCGGTGTTTTCCCGGTACAGCTGCGGATTGAAGCGCAGCAGGTTCTCGTGCAGATGCGCGACCCCGGCTTTTTGCCCGCGCAGCTTGAGGCTCACCACGGGGCGTTTGAAGGGACGTTTGAAAAAGGATTCAGCGAGTTGGAAACAGTCTTCGACGCGGGTATTGAGTTGCTCGGGCATGCTTGATGGATCTCCAGAGATTTGGAGTATGCCGCAACCTTTCGGCGTTGCGTATCGCCAAACTGCCGAATGGTCGCGACGTTTATTCCAGGCATGAGAAGGCCGCCTTGCGGCGGCCTGTGTTGGCGGATCTTGTTCTTCTCGGGAGGAACCGGTCGCTAATTGGTGTAGACGGGCCCCACGCCCAGTCCCCAGACAATCACGGTAAACGCCATGATGGCGACCAGCACCACCAGACCCACTGCCAGCACCGAGCTGGAAAACAGGAAACCCTCGTCGGACGGAATGTTCATGAAGGTCGGCAGCCCCACATACAACAGGTACACCGTGTAGCAGATGGCCGCCGTGCCGACGATCATCCCCAGCCACATGTGCGGATAGAGCGCCGCCAGCCCGCCGACAAACAACGGTGTCGCAGTGTAGGTGGCAAATGCCACGCAACGGGCCAGGCTCGGGTTGGCGTCATAGGTGCGGGCCATCCAGTGCACGAAGGCACCCATGACCGCGACCCCGCCGAGCATTGCCAGATAAGACATGATCGTCATCCACAACGCGCTTTCGACGGTGAGCATCACCGGTGCGCGGTTGCCGATCACCCAGCCGACCTGAGTCGTGCCGATAAATGCCGAAACAGCGGGGATCGCCGCCAGAATCAGCGTGTGCGTCAGGTACATGTGGCTGATGCTTTCTTCCTGGTCGCCACGGATTTCCTTCCATTCCTGATCAGGGTGGGTAAAAAGTCCCACTACGTGATGGATCATGCCAGTCACTCCTCTCGTTATTGCCATCGCCCCCCAGCGGAGCGCCTACGGGCCAATGCGGCCGAGCAAATACAGGTCTTCAGATTGTGTGCGACCTTATGTCGCAGTATAGAAAGGTCTTAACCGCACAGGTGATAGGGGCTTAGAGCAAATCGCGCTGTAAAACCTCGGGGTAATCGCGTCGGGGTCTGTGCAAACGGGCATTCGAGGGGGCGACAACCTGTGGCCACAACCCCGGTGTTTTTGCGTAAAATGCCCGCCTTTCGTCACACCTCACGGATTTCGCGTCATGGGCACTCTTACGGTCAACCAGAACAAACTGCAAAAGCGCCTGCGCCGCCTGGCCGGCGAAGCCGTCACCGACTTCAAAATGATCGAAGACGGCGACAAGGTCATGGTCTGCCTGTCCGGGGGCAAGGACAGCTACACCATGCTCGACGTGCTGATGCACCTGCAGAAGGTTGCACCGATCAAGTTCGAGATCGTCGCCGTGAACATGGACCAGAAGCAGCCGGGTTTCCCCGAGCACGTGCTGCCGGCCTACCTGAAAGAGCTGGGCATCGAGTACCACATCGTCGAGAAGGACACCTACTCGGTGGTCAAGGAGCTGATCCCGGAAGGCAAGACCACCTGCTCGCTGTGCTCGCGCCTGCGTCGCGGCACGCTGTACACCTTCGCCGACGAAATCGGCGCGACCAAAATGGCCCTCGGTCATCACCGCGACGACATCGTCGAGACGTTCTTCCTCAACATGTTCTTCAACGGCAGCCTCAAGGCCATGCCGCCGAAGCTGCGCGCCGACGACGGCCGCAACGTGGTGATCCGTCCGCTGGCCTACTGCAACGAGAAAGACATCCAGGCCTACTCGGACTTCAAGCAATTCCCGATCATCCCGTGCAACCTCTGCGGTTCTCAGGAAAACCTGCAACGTCAGGTGGTCAAGGAAATGCTGGTGGACTGGGAGCGCAAGACCCCGGGCCGTACCGAAAGCATCTTCCGCAGCCTGCAGAACGTGATCCCGTCGCAGCTGGCTGACCGTAACCTGTTTGACTTCACCAGCCTGAAGATCGACGAGACGGCGGCTTCGCGTTTCGTCAATGTCGTAAACCTGTAAGCCGTACCCATTGTGGGAGCCAGCCTGCTGGCGATTGCGATGTGCCAGCCCCGACATGGTTGACTGACACTGCGCTATCGCCAGCAGGCTGGCTCCCACATTGGTTTTTCGTTTCATTCAAAAGGAGAGGGCATGCGCGACTACAAGTGGCTGCACGAATACTGTCTGAACCGCTTCGGTTCGGCGGCTGAACTGGAAGCCCATCTGCCCGTTCCCAAGACCCCGGCGCAACTGCGCAAGATCAGCGACGACCGTTACCTCTCGACCATGGCCCTGCGCGTGTTTCGGGCCGGGCTCAAGCACAGCCTGGTAGACGCCAAGTGGCCGGCCTTCGAGGAAGTGTTCTTCAAGTTCGACCCGGAAAAGGTCGTGCTGATGAGCGCCGAACACCTTGAGCGGCTGATGCAGGATGCGCGGATCATCCGTCACCTGGGCAAGCTGAAAAGCGTGCCGCGCAATGCGCAGTTCATTCTGGATGTCGAGAAAGAGAAGGGCAGTTTCGGCGCGTTGATTGCCGACTGGCCGGTGACCGACATTGTTGGCCTGTGGACCTATCTGAAAAAGCACGGCCATCAATTGGGCGGGCTGTCGGCGCCACGGTTTTTGCGGATGGTCGGCAAGGATACGTTCGTGCCGAGCTACGACGTGGTCGCGGCACTGAATGCACAGAAGATCGTCGACAAGGTGCCGAGCAGTCTGCGGGATCTGGCGACGGTGCAGAACGCGTTCAACCAGTGGCATGAAGAGAGCGGTGGACGGCCGATGAGCCAGATATCGATGATGCTGGCGTACACCGTCAATCATTGATACCGCGTCGCCCGTATCGCTAGCAGGCTAGCTCCCACAGAAGATTTGTGAATTACGCAGATCCAGTGTGGGAGCCAGCCTGCTGGCGATAGCGGTGTGTCAGGCGACGGAGACTTCGCCTTCGCCCGCCAGTTTGCGATTCAGCTGATACCGCCACCGCACATACAGCAACGCCGAGCAGAACACCGCCAGACTGGCGATCATCTCCAGCACGCCAAACATTTGCCGGCTCGGGTCATACGCGGCCAGCGCGCCCTTGATGAAATACAGGTTCACCACAAAGCACATCCACGAATGCCCGCGTGCGCTGCCCATGATCATGCCCGGTGCGAGCACGATCCACGGGATCAGCTCGATCAGCAGAATCACCCACGGCCGCGCGCCGTGCAGGTCGGCGAACACCAGGTAATAAGCGGCGAGCAGTCCGGCCAGGCCGAAAAAGCACAGCAGACTGATCACCCGCATGGCCCGTACCCGTGGCTCCAGCCACTCGACGGCGGGCAGGACTTTCGGCTTTCTGGCCATCTCAGTTCCCCAGTTTCTGGGCCGTCTTGGCCAGGCGTGCGCCGAGGGCGCGGCACAGCGCCACTTCGTGCTGATCGAGACCGCTTTTGCCGTCGGCCCCGGCGTGATGGCTGGCGCCGTACGGCGTGCCGCCGCCCTGGGTTTCCAGCAGCGCCGATTCGCTGTAGGGCAGACCGGTGATCAGCATGCCGTGGTGCAGCAGCGGCAGCATCATCGACAGCAGCGTGGTTTCCTGACCGCCGTGCAGGCTGGCGGTGGAGGTAAACACCCCGGCCGGTTTGCCGACCAGCGCGCCGGTCAGCCACAGGTTGCTGGTGCCATCGAGGAAGTACTTGAGCGGCGCGGCCATGTTGCCGAAACGCGTCGGGCTGCCGAGGGCCAGGCCGGCGCAGTTCTTCAGGTCATCCAGCGTGGCATACAGCGCGCCTTCATCAGGAATGTCCGGTGCCACGGCTTCGCACTCGGTGGAGATCGCCGGCACGGTGCGCAAGCGCGCTTCGAGGCCGGCCTGCTCGACGCCACGGGCAATCTGCCGGGCCATCTCGTTGGTCGAGCCGCTGCGGCTGTAATACAGAACCAGAATGTACGGCGCACTCACGGCAACAGCTCCAGGATCTGCTCCGGTGGGCGGCCGATGACAGCTTTGTCGCCGGCTTCGAGAATCGGTCGCTCCATCAACTTCGGATGCGTCGCGATCGCTTCAATCAATTGTTTCTCGGTGAGACTGGCATCGGCCAGGTTCAGGGTCTTGTATTCGTCTTCGCCGGTGCGCAGCAGTTGCCGTGCGCTGATGCCCAGCTTGCCGAGCAAGGCCTTGATCTGCGCGGCGTCCAGCGGGGTTTCGAGGTAGCGCACCACGTTCGGCGTCAGGCCACGGGCTTCGAGCAGTTCGAGCGCACCGCGGGATTTCGAGCAGCGCGGGTTGTGATAAAGCGTCAGATCGGTCATGGGCGGGTCGCTTCTTGCGTAGAGTGGCGGCTATTCTAACTGTGCAGCGCGCAATCCAGAACCTTGGGAGGCGATGGGTCGCAGGCGCATTCAATTTTTCACAAGGAACACGACATGACACGGGCACTGGCAGCGGCATTGACGATCATCGGGGCGTTGATGCTGGGGGGCTGCGGTAACGACTACGGCATCGACCAGAACGGGCAGAAAGTGGCGTCCGAGCGCCTCGACAAACAATGGGTCGTGCTCAACTACTGGGCCGAATGGTGCGGCCCGTGCCGCACGGAAATCCCGGAACTCAATCACCTGGCCGACGAGCTCAAGGGCAAGAAGATCGGCGTGTTCGGGGTCAATTTCGACAACGTGCAGGGTGAAGAGCTGAAGAGCGCCAGCGAAAAACTGGGTATCAAGTTCACCGTGCTGGCGCAGGATCCGTCGGAACTGTTCGAACTGCCGCGCAGTGAAGCCTTGCCGGTGACTTACATCATCGACAACAAGGGCAAGGTGCGGGAACAGTTGATGGGCGAGCAGACGGCGGCGGGGGTGATGGCGAAGCTTGAGGCGTTGCAGGCGACCAACTGATTCGCCTTGGCTGATCGTTCCCACGCTCTGCGTGGGAACGCCGCCCCGGACGCTCCGCGTCCGCTGTGACGCAGAGCGTCACTGGATGCATTCCCACGCAGAGCGTGGGAACGATCGATCTAAAGGATCAGCCTTCTTCCAGCCACCAGCGCAACGGCTTGCCTTCAGCCGGCCAGAAGCGCATCTGCTCGATCGGCGAGATGTCCCAGCGCTCCACGTGTTCCAGGGCCTGGAGGAAGCGTTGCTCCTGTTCCATCAGCGCCGGTGCGCAGAGTTTGCGGGTCTTGCCGATCTTGCCGAAGCTCAGCTTGTCGCCTTCCAGGGTGTACGGCGCGAACCAGTGGTTGCAGCCGCCATTGCCATACGCCCGGCCATCATCGCCGAGGGTCACGGTCAGGTGGCTGTAGTCCATCAGCGGACGTTCGCCGATCCATTCCAGAATGTAGCTGCGGTTCTGTTGCAGTTGCACAGGCTCCGCGGCGCAACCCATAAGGCCGGCGCCGACAGCGGCGGTCAGGGCCAGGTGTTTCATCACGCCGGCTCCTGGCATTTCGGGCACAGGTGCTTGTCGCCGACGGCTTTCCAGCCCAGTTCCGCGATGCGTGCCGTGGCGGCCGGTTTTTCCGCAGGCTTGCCCAGCTTGGCGTCCACCGCGAATTCGAAGCTCAGCTCTTTGGCGCAACTGTCGCAGTTGACCTGCCAGGTGTGGATCGCCAGCTCACCGAACACCGGGCCGGTGGTCATGGCAGTCCATTGACCCGGTGGGTTGATCAGGTGGCGGACGGTGTCGACGGTCAGGCGCATGGACAAGTCCTTGCTGCCTTTGAGGGTCACGACCAGCACGTCGCCGATGCGGATCGAGCCACCGTTGCCGGTGACCTGATAACGGCCCGGAACCAGGGCGCGGCATTCGGTGAGGGTGTGTTGCGGGTTCATCAGGGTGTAGCGGAAATCGTGTTCGACCATGGGTCCTCCAAATATGCGCGACATGCTAGCACGGGCTTGATTGCAGAATGATGCGCGCGTGCGACCTTCGATCCGGTTCAAATCGACACCGCAGTCGTGGCAAACTGCCGCCTTCATTTTCAAGGAACGGAACATGGCGCTGATCGAATGTTATGAATGCAAGCGGAGCATCAGCTCCGAAGCCACGGCGTGCATTCATTGCGGGGCTCCGCTGGCAGATGCACAGGCTCCTCACGCCGAAAAGGGCGCGTCGACGATTTCCTTTGGCAGCCTGCCGCGTAACAAGGCAGTGCCCGAGGCCTTCGTTCCGCCGCCGGCCCCCGAGCGGCCGAAGATCATGCCGGCCGCGGCGGGGCGACGCCGTCGTTCGCAGCCTGTCGAACCGGTGTTGAACCCGGACGGTTCGCGCCCGGTGGAAGGCTGGCTGAAGATCATGGCGTTTCTGATGCCGCTGGTGTTTGTCTGGTTCCTGCTGCGCAGCGGGCACTCCTTCAAGCAACGTTTGCTGGGGTTCGGCTGGCTGGCGCTGTTGATCCTGTGCGTGGCGATTACCCCGACGCCGCCTCCGGTCTGAGTCCGATCGCTCAGCCTTCGACCTGGTTCTGCGGCGTACCTGCCGCCCAGGTCGCGATGTTGTGCAAGGTGGTCGCGGCAATCGCGCCTAGCGCTTCGTGGGTCAGGAATGCCTGGTGCGCGGTGACGATCACATTCGGGAACGTCAGCAGCCGCGCCAGCACGTCGTCCTGTAGCGGCAGGTCGGAGCGGTCCTCAAAAAACAGCTGCGCTTCCTCTTCATACACATCCAGTCCCAGATAACCGAGTTGGCCGTCCTTCAGGGCGTCGATCAGCGCCGGCGTGTCCACCAGACCGCCGCGCCCGGTGTTGATCAGCATCGCCCCCGGTTGCATGTGCGCCAGCGAATCGCGGTTGATCAGGTGTCTGCTCTGTTCGTTGAGCGGGCAGTGCAGGCTGATGATCCGCGCTTGCGCCAGCAGGTCCGGCAGGCTCAGGTAGCGCGCGCCCAACGCTTCGACGGCAGGGTTCGGATAAGGGTCGTAAGCCAGCAGTTCACAGCCGAAACCGTGCATGATTTTGGCGAAGGTCGCGCCGATCTGTCCGGTGCCGACGATGCCGACGGTTTTGCCCACCAGATCGAAACCGGTAAGCCCGTGCAGGCTGAAATCGCCTTCGCGGGTGCGGTTGTAGGCGCGATGCAAGCGCCGGTTGAGGGCGAGGATCAACGCCACCGCATGCTCGGCCACCGCATGGGGCGAGTAGGCCGGTACGCGCACAACGGCCAGTCCCAGGCGTTTGGCGACGGCCAGGTCTACATGGTTGTAGCCGGCCGAACGCAAGGCGATCAGGCGTGTGCCGCCGGCAGCCAGACGTTCGAGCACCGGGGCGCTCAGGTCATCGTTGATGAACGCGCAGACTACTTCGTGATGTTCGGCCAGCGCTGCGGTATCGAGACTGAGCCGGGCTGGCTGAAAGTGCAGTTCGATCCCGGCCGGGCAGTCGGCGGCGAGGAAACTGTCGCGGTCGTAGGTCTGGCTGCTGAAAACGATCGTGCGCATGAAATCCTCCTGGAGCATCGACGCGGGCGCAAATCACCCGCGACAACTTTAGCTGCGTCGGCGTTGACCGGCATTGCCGTGGATCAGGCGCTGATCTTGGCCTGGGCCGCCAGACGATTGATCGCCCGCTCCAGCTCGTCCAGCGCGGTCGAGGCCTTGGGATCCTGCTGCTTGAGCAGGGTTTCGCTACGCTGGCAGGCGGCGCGCAATTGCGGCACACCGCAATAGCGAGTTGCACCATGCAGACGATGCACCCGTTCGAGCAGGCTGTTCTGATCCTGATTGTCGCGGGCCGTGCGGATGGCTTCGCGGTCGGCCTCGAGCGAGGCCAGCAGCATCGCCAACATGTCCGCCGCCAGATCCGCTTTGCCGGCAGCCAGGCGCAGACCTTCCTCGTGATCGAGTATCGGCAGTTCCTGATTGCCCAGCAGGCTTTCGCCGCCACGGTCCGGCGCCTGATTGCGCAACGCAAGGCCCGTCCACTTCAGCACCACCTGCGCCAGTTGCCGCTCGCTGATCGGCTTGGTCAGGTAGTCGTCCATGCCGCTTTGCAGCAGCGCGCGTTTTTCATTGGCCATGGCGTGGGCGGTGAGGGCGACGATCGGCAGCGGCGTGCAGTGCCGCTCGCTTTCCCACTGGCGAATGGTTTCGGTGCTCTGGCGTCCGTCCATGCCGGGCATCTGCACGTCCATCAGTACCAGATCGAAGGTTTCGTTCTGCACCGCCTTGACCGCCGCGTAACCGCTTTCCACGGCCAGCACCTTGGCGCCCATGTCTTCGAGCAGCGTCTGCACCAGCAACAGGTTGGCCGGGTTGTCGTCGACACACAGCACTTTCGGCGCGCGGCTCGACAACGGTTCGCCCGGTTCGCTGCGCGGCTGGCGCGGGTTGACCATGTCCGACAAGGCCCGGCGCAGTTTGCGGGTGCAGGCCGGTTTCGATTGCAGCTGGCTGTGAGGGTTGGGCACCGACAGGTGATACAGCGTCAGCTCGGTGGTCGGGCACAACACCAGCACCCGGCAACCGAGGTGCTCAAGGTCCCAGATGTGCTGGTTGAGGCGTTCCGGCGGCATGTCGTTGCTGGTGATACCGAGCACGGCCAGATCGATGGCCTGTTCGGTCTGATGGGCGCCGGTAACGCCATTGGTCAGGCTTTCCAGGGTATTGAACGGCGTGACGTCGAGGCCGCAGTCTTCCAGTTGATGCTGCAGGGCCTGACGCGCCAGTTCGTGGTTTTCCAGCACCGCCACCCGGCGCCCGAGCAATGGCGCGGAAGGCAGGTCTTCGGCGTCGTCGCGGGTCTTGGGCAGGTTCAGGCTGATCCAGAATTCCGAGCCTTCGCCCGGTGTGCTGTCGACGCCGATTTCGCCGCCCATCTGTTCGATCAGGCGCTTGGAAATCACCAGCCCCAGACCGGTACCGCCGGGTTGGCGCGACAGCGAATTGTCGGCCTGACTGAAGGCTTGGAACAATGCGCGCACGTCCTGGTTCGACAAACCGATGCCGGTGTCCTGAATGCTGATGCGCAACTGCACGCTGTCGTCGTTTTCTTCTTCGAGCATGGCGCGGGCGACGATGGTGCCTTCGCGGGTGAACTTGATCGCGTTGCTCACCAGATTCGTCAGGATCTGCTTGAGGCGCAGCGGATCACCGACCAGCGACAACGGCGTGTCGCGGTACACCAGACTCACCAGTTCCAGCTGCTTGGCGTGGGCAGCGGGGGCGAGGATGGTCAGGGTGTCCTGCAACAGGTCGCGCAGGTTGAACGGGATATGGTCGAGCACCAGTTTGCCGGCCTCGATCTTCGAGAAATCGAGGATCTCGTTGATGATCCCCAGCAGGCTGTCGGCGGACTTTTCGATGGTGCCCAGATAGTCGAGCTGGCGCGGGGTCAGCTCGCTTTTCTGCAACAGGTGGGTGAAGCCGAGAATGCCGTTGAGAGGCGTGCGAATCTCGTGGCTCATGTTGGCGAGGAATTCGGATTTGATCCGGCTCGCTTCCAGCGCTTCCTTGCGGGCCAGGTCCAGCTCGATGTTCTGGATCTCGATGGTTTCCAGGTTCTGACGCACGTCTTCTGTGGCCTGATCGACGCTGTGCTGCAATTCTTCGCGGGCGTTTTGCAGTGTGCCGGCCATGCGGTTGATGCCGGACGCCAGTTCATCCAGTTCCTGACTGCCCAACGGCGGCAGGCGGGTTTCCAGGTGGCCGTCCTTGAGCTGCGCGACGGCCTGTTTGATCTGGCTCAGCGGGCGGTTGATCGTGCGGCCCATGCGCAAGGCCAGCAACGCGGCGCCGGCCAGTCCCGCGCCGATCAGCAGCAGGCTGGCGAACAGGCTTCGATAGCCGCGCAACAACATGCCGTTGTGCGACAGCTCCAGTTCGACCCAGCCGAGCAGGCGGTCGGACTCTTGCGGGATCAGCTCGCCGGCGAGGTTGCGGTGTTTGCCGAACACCGGCAGCAGATAGCGCGTGGCGTCGTTGCCGCTGCGTCGCAGCAAGTGCGCGCTGTCGCCGCTCGGTGCCTGATTGAGCATGGTCGGGCCGGCGTGGGCGAGGGGAGTGCGGTCGGGCGCGAGGAAGGTGACGGCGCGCACGTCCGGTTGTTCGAGGGACTGGGTGGCGATGCGCTCAAGCAGTTCGGCATCGCCGTGGCCCATGGCCGGTGCCACCAGCGGAGCCAGTTGCTCGGCGATCATTTCGCCGCGCTGCATCAGTTGGGTTTGCAGGTCGGACTGCTGCGTCCAGGTGAAATACCCGCCCAGCACCAGTGCCATCAGGCTGGTCGGCAACAGGGTCAGCAACAATACGCGACCTTTGATTCCCAGTTTCTTGAGCACGCCTTTCTCCTGCATCCCGCTGATCGTTGACTCACACGTGCGTCCGGCACGCGGTATCGGCGCAGTGTAGCGATTTGCTTGCGGGCAATCTTGGGAAAAATGATGTCGTCGTCCTTCGCTTGGGGAGCGGTCATCTGTCCGACAGGTCAAGCTTGGGTTGCCGGGCGCCGGGCAATCTTGAATAATCGCCCAACTGAGAATTATTTGCAGATAGTCATGACTCCTGTCTCTATTGGCCAGCCCCGCATTCTTTCCATCGAAGACGATCCCGTCCTCGGTGCCTATGTCCATGAACAACTGGGCCGCAGCGGCTTCCAGGTCACCTGGTGCCAGAACGGCAGCGAAGGCCTGAGCATTGCCCGGCGCCAGCCGTTCGACGTGGTGTTGATGGACATTCTGTTGCCGGGGCTCGACGGTCTGAACGTCCTGACCCAACTGCGTCAGAGCCATTCCACGCCGGTGTTGCTGATGTCAGCCCTCGGTGCCGAACCTGACCGTATCAGCGGGTTTCGCCTCGGCGCCGACGACTATCTGCCCAAACCCTTCAGCATGGCCGAGCTGCATGTGCGGATCGAAGCGATCCTGCGCCGGGTCGCCCTCGACCGTCGTCCAGCTGCAGTCACCCCGGTAGTGCCGGTCGGCGGGCTGCGTTTCGACGATGAGCAGTGCGACGTGTTTTACCTCGACCAACCCGCCGGCCTGACCCGCAGCGAATACCGCCTGCTGGAAACCCTCAATCGCAACGACGAGGAAGTGCTGAGCAAGGCTTTCCTTTATCAGCACGTTCTTCAGCGCGGTTATGCGGCCCACGACCGCAGCCTCGACATGCACATCAGCCAGATCCGCCGCAAACTCAAGTCGGTCGGCTACACCGAGCGGGAAGTGCGCACGGTGTGGGGCAAGGGTTACGTCCTGAGTGCCGTCGATGAAAGTGTCTGACCTGCCGGGCCGGCACTCGCTGTTCTGGAAACTCGCCTGCCTGCTGGTGGCGTTCTGTCTGCTGATGATTTGGCTGAGCTGGTCGTGGGGCCGGTACATGGAACAGCGCAATCAGTTCCTCTCCGATGACGCCCGTCGCACCCTGAGCCGTTATGCCGCCGAGGCCGAGCGCGCCTGGCAGCAGGGCGAGCGTGACGGCATCGATAGCTGGTTGCAAAGCATGGAATTGCGCGAAGCCGGTTGGGTCGGCGTGATCGGCGGCAATCTGCAGTCACTGGGCAGCCAGCCGTTGAACGCTCAAGAGCTTCAGCACCTGACTTTCCTGCGAGGCCTTGACTGGCCGATTCACAAAAAGGGCCGGCCGTGGCTGCGGGTCCCGTTCCCCACTGACCCGACTGCCGGCAGTCTGGTCATCGAGTTGCCCGAGCGATTCCTGCCAGGCAAATACCGGGTGTTCTGGCGTGTCATCACCAACGGTGTGATTCCCGGCCTGTTCACCTTGCTGCTGTGCATCGGCCTGTATCGCCTGCTGGTGGTGCCGCTGAACAATCTGCGCGAACAAGCCAACGCCTGGCGCGCCGATCAATTGAATGTGCGGTTGTCGAGCGGCATCACCCAGCGCCCCGATGAACTCGGCGAACTGGCCCGTGCCTTCGACTCGATGTCCGAACGCCTGCAATCCACCGTGGCCCTGCAACAGCAACTGCTGCGCGACCTGTCCCACGAACTGCGCACGCCTCTGAGCCGGTTGCGGGTCGCCAGCGAAAGCGAGCAGCAACTGCAACCGTTGCGCGAGCGCATCGGTCGCGAAGTCGACGTGATGCAGCGATTGGTGGAAGACACCCTGCAACTGGCCTGGCTCGACACCGAACGCGCACCGTTGCCGGACGAAGCGATCCAGATCCAGGCGCTGTGGGAAATGCTCACCGAAAACGCCTGCTACGAAAGCTGTTGTCCGGTCGGGCAGTTGCAGTGCGGGGTGGAAGCTTCCTGCTGGGTACGCGGCAATCTCAACACCTTGGCCCAGGCGCTGGAAAACATTCTGCGCAACGCCATTCGCCATTCGCCACCGGGCGGCATCGTGCGGCTCGACGGTCGGCGAGATGGCGATTACTGGCACCTGTGGCTGGAGGACGAGGGCGGCGGCGTGGCCGAAGCGGATCTGGAACGGATCTTCTCGCCCTTCATCCGCCTTGACGGCTCGCGGCCGGGGGACGGTGGATTTGGTCTGGGCCTGAGCATCGCGAGAAACGCGGTGCAACGCCAGGGCGGAACCCTGTGGGCCGAGAACGGCCCGTCGGGATTGCGCTTGAATCTGCGGTTGGTGGCGGATGACAGTGCTGTCAGCCCTGAAGTCTTCGCTGGCAAGCCAGCTCTCACAGTGGACATGAGTCGCCCGCAGATTGTTTGAGCTGCACAAGAAAGTGTCAGCGCTGCTGACACTATTTAAAAGTCGCACCACTGGCGCGACTTTTATTGCTTATTCCAAGAAACCATAAGCACCACACTTTGCGTGATATGGCCTGCGCAGGTTTGCCGGTATGATAGGCGCCCCCGCTGTCCGGATTGCGAAAAACGCCATGACCTTGCAGTACCCAACCATCGCCGATTGCGTCGGCAACACGCCGCTGGTGCGTTTGCAGCGCCTGCCCGGTGTCACCAGCAACACCCTTTTGCTCAAGCTCGAAGGGAACAACCCGGCGGGTTCGGTCAAGGATCGTCCGGCGCTGTCGATGATCACCCGTGCCGAGTTGCGCGGGCAGATCCACGAAGGCGATACGCTGATCGAAGCGACCTCGGGCAACACCGGGATCGCCCTGGCGATGGCCGCCGCGATCAAGGGTTACAAGATGATCCTGATCATGCCGGACAACTCCAGCGCGGAGCGTAAAGCGGCGATGACCGCTTACGGCGCGGAGCTGATTCTGGTCAGCCAGGAAGAGGGCATGGAAGGCGCTCGTGATCTGGCCCAGCGGATGGAAGCCGAAGGCCGTGGCAAGGTGCTGGATCAGTTCGCCAACGGCGACAATCCTGAAGCGCACTACACCACCACCGGCCCGGAAATCTGGCGGCAGACCCAGGGCTCCATCACCCATTTTGTCAGCTCCATGGGCACCACCGGCACCATCATGGGCGTGTCGCGCTACCTCAAGGAGCAGAACGACAACGTACAGATCGTCGGCCTGCAACCGATGGAAGGCTCGGCCATTCCCGGCATCCGCCGCTGGCCGCAGGAATACCTGCCGAAGATCTATCAGGCCGAGCGCGTCGACCGCATCGTCGACATGGCGCAAAGCGAAGCCGAAGACGTCACCCGGCGTCTGGCCCGCGAAGAAGGTATCTTCTGCGGCGTGTCCTCGGGCGGTGCGGTGGCAGCGATGCTGCGCCTGTCCAAAGAAGTTGAAAACGCGGTGATCGTCGCGATCATCTGCGACCGTGGCGACCGTTACCTGTCGACCGGCATTTTCGACGCGCCCAACTGATGGCCAAGCACGAGAGAGGCCTGCGCTTCCAGCCCACCGGCGGCAGCAAGGCCCCGCAAATCCCGACCGGCAAAAAGCAGCGCCTGAGCATCGAGCGCCTGGCCAATGACGGTCGCGGCATCGCGTTTTTTGAAGGCAAAACCTGGTTCGTCCTCGGCGCCCTCGCCGGTGAAGAGGTCGAAGCGCGGGTGCTCGGCGCCCACGGCAAAGTGGTCGAGGCGCGCACCGAGCGCGTATTCACCGCCAGTGAATTGCGTCGTCCCGCACCTTGTCAGCACGCCGGCCGTTGCGGCGGTTGCAGCGTTCAGCATCTGCCCCACAACGAACAGCTTGCCCTGAAACAGCGCATGCTCGCCGAGCAGTTGTCGCGAGTCGCCGGTGCCGAGCCCGAGGAGTGGGCGGCGCCGTTGACCGGTCCCGAATTCGGCTACCGTCGCCGCGCCCGGATCGCCGTGCGCTGGGACAGCAAGGCCAAAAAGCTTGAGGTCGGTTTCCGTGCCGCCGGCAGCCAGGACATCGTCGCGATCAGCGAATGCCCGGTGCTGGTACAGCCCTTGCAGCCGATCATGACCCGCTTGCCGGAGATGCTTCGTCGCCTGAGCAAACCTCAGGCGCTGGGGCATGTCGAATTGTTCAGTGGCTCGTCAATCGCCGTTCTGCTGCGTCACATGGCGCCGCTGTCCGAAGCTGATCTGACGATCCTCAAGGATTTCTGCGCGTTCCATGAAGCGCAACTCTGGCTGCATGGCGAAGGCGAACCGCAGCCGGTGGATGATGCCCAGTCGCTCGGTTACCGCCTGGAACAATGGGATCTGCAACTGGCCTACCGGCCGGGGGATTTCATCCAGGTCAATGCCGGGGTCAACGAGGCCATGGTCGCCCAGGCGCTGGACTGGTTGAAACCGACGAGCGAAGAGCGTGTGCTCGACCTGTTTTGCGGTCTGGGCAACTTCGCTTTACCGCTGGCGAAAGCCGCGCGTGAAGTGGTGGCGGTCGAAGGCGTGCAGACCATGGTCGATCGCGCGGCCGCGAATGCCGCTAGCAACAATTTGCATAACACAAAGTTTTTTCAGGCCGATTTATCCCAGCCTTTGACCGATGCCCAGTGGATCGGAAACGGCTTTTCTGCGGTACTCTTGGATCCACCGCGTGACGGTGCTTTCGAGGTGGTGCGCAAGCTGGCGACCCTGGGCGCCGAACGGTTGGTGTATGTGTCGTGCAACCCTGCAACTCTGGCGCGCGATACGGTCGAATTGATCAAGCAGGGCTACCGGTTAAAACGTGCCGGGATTCTCGATATGTTTCCTCAGACGGCACATGTCGAGGCCATGGCGTTATTTGAAGCGAGCCAGGATGGCTCGTCTGATCCGACTGGTCGTCCGTAGCGCTCGCATTGGCCCCGCGAGCGCGAACGGGCATTGAAGGTCAGTGATTTGACGCATTGAATCTGCGTCGTAGGGAAGGTAAAGCAAGATGGTACAGGTGAGAGCACACCAGCCGATCAACACTGACGGCAGTATCAATCTCGAGGCTTGGCTCGATCATGCGGTCAGTGTCGATCTGGCACTGGATCGCGAAGCCTTGAAAGAGGCCTGCGAGTACGCTCGCCAGGCCGAGCAACAATCCAATGCGGCGAAGAATCTCTGGTCCGAAGGCAGCGGCAGTTTCAGCACGGGCCTTGAGATCGCCGAGATCCTCGCCGACCTCAAGCTCGATCAGGATTCGCTGGTGGCTGCGGTTCTCTATCGCGGCGTGCGCGAAGGCCAGATCGAACTCGCGGCAGTCAGCCAGCGCTTCGGCCCGGTGGTCGCCAAGCTGATCGACGGCGTGTTGCGCATGGCGGCGATCAGTGCCAGCCTCAGCCCTCGCCAGTCGATGGTCCTCGGCACCCAGGGCCAGGTGGAAAACCTGCGCAAGATGCTGGTGGCGATGGTCGATGACGTGCGTGTCGCGCTGATCAAGCTCGCCGAACGTACCTGCGCGATCCGCGCGGTGAAAACCGCCGACGACGAAAAACGTAACCGGGTCGCCCGGGAAGTGTTCGACATCTATGCGCCGCTCGCGCATCGACTCGGCATCGGTCATATCAAATGGGAACTGGAGGACTTGTCCTTCCGTTACCTGGAACCCGATCAATACAAACAGATCGCCAAGCTGCTGCATGAGCGGCGGCTGGATCGCGAGCGTTTCATCGCCGACGTGATGACCCAGCTCAAGGACGAATTGCAGGCCACCGGCGTCGAAGCCGACATCAGCGGCCGGGCCAAACACATCTATTCGATCTGGCGCAAAATGCAGCGCAAGGGTCTGGAATTCAGCCAGATCTATGACGTGCGTGCGGTGCGCGTGCTGGTGCCGGAAATGCGCGACTGCTACACCGCGCTCGGCATCGTCCACACCCTGTGGCGGCACATCCCGAAAGAGTTCGACGACTATATCGCCAACCCGAAAGAGAACGGCTACCGCTCGCTGCACACGGCGGTGATCGGTCCGGAAGGCAAGGTGCTGGAAGTCCAGATCCGTACCCATTCGATGCACGAAGAGGCCGAGCTCGGCGTCTGCGCGCACTGGCGCTACAAGGGCACCGACGTAAAGTCCGGCTCGAACCACTACGAAGAGAAAATCTCCTGGCTGCGTCAGGTGCTCGAGTGGCACGAAGAGCTGGGCGACATCGGTGGTCTCGCCGAACAGCTGCGAGTCGATATCGAGCCGGACCGGGTCTACATCTTCACCCCGGACGGTCACGCCATCGACTTGCCGAAGGGCGCGACGCCACTGGACTTCGCCTACCGCGTGCACACCGAAATCGGTCACAACTGCCGTGGCGCGAAGATCAACGGGCGCATCGTTCCGCTCAACTACAGCCTGCAGACCGGCGAGCAGGTCGAAATCATCACCAGCAAGCACGGCACCCCGAGCCGCGACTGGCTGAACCCGAACCTGGGCTACGTCACCACGTCCCGGGCGCGGGCGAAGATCGTGCACTGGTTCAAGTTGCAGGCGCGCGATCAGAACGTCGCGGCGGGCAAGACCCTGCTCGAGCGCGAACTCAATCGCCTCGGTCTGCCGGCGGTGGATTTCGACAAGCTGGCCGACAAGGCCAACATGAAAACCGCCGAAGACATGTTCGCCGCCCTCGGGGCTGGCGACCTGCGTCTGGCGCAACTGGTGAATCTGGCGCAACAACTGGTTGAGCCGGAACGCGGCAACGAACAGCTGGAACTGATTCCGCGCAAGGCCACCGGCTACAAACCGGGCAAGCGCGGCGACATTCAGATCCAGGGCGTCGGCAACCTGATGACCCAGATGGCCGGCTGCTGCCAGCCGTTGCCGGGCGACGCGATCGTCGGCTACATCACCCAGGGCCGTGGCGTGAGCATTCACCGTCAGGACTGCGCCTCGGTGCTGCAACTGGCCGGGCGCGAGCCGGAGCGGATCATCCAGGTCAGCTGGGGCCCGGTGCCGGTGCTCACCTATCCGGTGGACATCGTCATCCGCGCCTACGATCGTTCCGGTCTGCTGCGTGACGTTTCGCAGGTGCTGCTCAACGAGCGGATCAACGTGCTGGCGGTCAACACCCGCTCGAACAAGGAGGACAACACCGCGCTGATGTCCCTGACCATCGAGATCCCGGGTCTGGACGCGCTGGGGCGGTTGCTGGGGCGGATTTCCCAGTTGCCGAACATCATCGAAACGCGGCGTAACCGGACTCCATGAAACCGATCTACAGCCTTGAAGACCTGCTGCACCTGATGAACCGTCTGCGCGACCCGCAGTACGGTTGCCCGTGGGACATCAAGCAGACTTACGCGACCATCGTCCCGCACACCCTTGAAGAGGCCTACGAAGTCGCCGACGCCATCGAGCGCGGCGACTTCGACCACTTGCAGGGCGAGTTGGGCGATCTGCTGTTTCAGGTGGTGTATTACAGCCAGCTGGCGCGGGAAGAGGGGCGGTTCGAATTCGCCGGCGTGGTCGACAGCATCACCCGCAAGCTGATTCGTCGTCATCCGCACGTGTTCCCCACCGGCGATCTGTATGCGCCGCTGGACGTGCCGCGTCTGAACGAAGAGCAGGTCAAGCAGCGCTGGGAGGAGATCAAGGCCGAAGAGCGCGCCGAGAAATCCGCCGAGCCGCAGCAACTGTCACTGCTCGACGATGTGCCGGCTGCATTGCCGGCCCTGTCCCGCTCGGCCAAGTTGCAGAAGCGCGCCGGGCAGGTCGGTTTCGACTGGCCGGATGCCTTGCCGGTGCTGGACAAGGTCCGTGAAGAGCTCGATGAAGTGCTCGAAGCCATGTCCGAAAATGACCCGCAAGCGGTGGCCGACGAGATCGGCGATCTGCTGTTTTCCGTGGTCAATCTGGCCCGTCATCTGAAGGTCGATCCGGAAACCGCGTTGCGTGGCGCCAACGGCAAGTTCGAACGACGTTTCCGTTTTATCGAACAGGCATTGCGCGACACCCACCGACCCATAGAAGATTGCACCCTCGAAGAGTTGGACGCCCTGTGGGGCGAAGCCAAACGTCAGGAAAAGAATTTGCCCAGCTGCGGCTGAGCCGTTGCCTAAGTGAGTAAGCATCAATGAGCCTTTCCCTTCGCGACCAGTTGCTCAAAGCAGGGCTGGTCAACCAAAAGCAGGCCAAGCAGGTCAGCAAAGACAAACAGAAACAACAGCGCCTGGCCCACAAGGGCCAGATCGAACTGGACGACTCCCAGCAGCGTGCTGCCCAGGAAGCCCAGGCCGAGAAGGTCAAACGCGACCAGGAACTGAACCGTCAGCAGCAGGAGAAGGCCGAGGCCAAGGCCCGCGCCGCCCAGGTCAAGCAGTTGATCGAAGTCTCGCGTCTGCCGAAGCTGACGACTGAGGACTACTACAACTTCGTCGACGACAAGAAGGTCAAGCGCATCTCCGTCAACACGCTGATGCGCAACAAGCTCAGCAGCGGTTCGCTGGCGATCGTGCATCACGCTGGCGGCTACGAAGTGATTCCTCGTGAGGCGGCCCTGAAGATTCAGGAGCGCGATCCACAGCGCATCGTGCAGCTCAACGAGAAGGTCGAAGAGGTCAATGCCGAGGACGATCCGTACGCGGCCTATGTGATCCCTGATGATCTGATGTGGTAATCGGGTTTCGCCGGGCTGCGAAGCGGCCATGAAGCACCCAGCAACGACAAACCCCGCTCATGGCGGGGTTTGTCGTTTTCAATGCTGTGGTATTGATTCAGGCGGATTTCAGATCCCGCTGGCGTTCTTGCAGTTCCAGTTCGGCCTTGTAGTTGTGGGCGTCGATCTCGTTGTGGAACATGCCGACCAGCAAGTCTTGTTGATGCACATCCCAGATCCGTACGCCGGCGGCTACGCCTTCATGGGACATGTGTGAATCGTCGCGTTCAGTTACTTTTACAGTCATCTGCTAGCTCCAATCTCTGTTATCTGCAGCAAGGCGTGTGCAGGCCTCTGTTATAGATTTTGTTAGCCTGCTAAGTAAATGCCCGATTTGTGCAATGTATTCTTGCGAAATCTGCAACAGCGCTGGAGCCCGCTGAATCCGCGACATTCAGTCGCAGGGCGGTAAGTTGCATGACAAACGTTTCATCTTTGCGCCGCTGAAAATGCTTTTCTCCAGGCGAAAAAAAACGCCCCGAACCAGTCGGGGCGTTTTCATGTGCGGCTCAGCGGAAGGGAATTACTTGCCTTCCCAGCGCTTCAGCACGAGGGTGGCGTTGGTACCACCGAAGCCGAAGCTGTTGCTCATCACGGTGTTGATGGTGGCGTTCTCGCGGGTCTTGGTCAGCACCGGCAGATCGGCCACTTCAGGGTCCAGTTCGTCGATGTTGGCGGAACCGGCGATGAAGTTGCCTTCCATCATCAGCATGCAGTAGATCGCTTCGTGAACGCCGGCGGCGCCCAGGGAGTGACCCGACAGGCTCTTGGTGGAGCTGATGGCCGGTGCCTTGTCGCCGAACACTTCACGCACACCTTTCATTTCCGCAACGTCGCCGACCGGAGTCGAAGTGCCGTGGGTGTTCAGGTAATCGATCGGGGTGTCGACGGTGGACAGCGCCTGCTGCATGCAGCGGATTGCGCCTTCGCCACTTGGAGCCACCATGTCGTAGCCGTCGGAGGTCGCGCCGTAGCCAACGATTTCCGCGTAGATCTTCGCGCCACGGGCCAGAGCGTGTTCCAGCTCCTCGACCACGACCATGCCGCCACCGCCGGCGATGACGAAACCGTCACGGTCAGCGTCGTAGGCGCGGGAGGCTTGCTCAGGGGTGTCGTTGCGCTTGCTGGACAGGGCGCCCATCGCGTCGAACAGGAACGACTGGCTCCAGTGCTCCTCTTCACCGCCACCGGCGAACACGATGTCCTGCTTGCCCATCTGGATCTGTTCCATGGCGGTACCGATGCAGTGAGCACTGGTGGCGCAGGCAGAAGCGATGGAGTAGTTCAGGCCCTTGATCTTGAACGGGGTGGCCAGGCAAGCCGAAACGGTGCTGCTCATGGTCCGCGTTACACGGTATGGGCCGACGCGCTTGACGCCTTTCTCGCGCAGGATGTCCAGCGCTTCCATCTGGTTCAGGGTCGACGCGCCGCCGGAACCTGCGATCAGGCCGGTACGCGGGTTGGATACCTGCTCTTCGGTCAGACCGGAGTCAGCGATGGCGTCCTTCATGGCCAGGTAGGCGTAAGCCGCTGCGTGGCCGACGAAGCGATAGATCTTGCGATCGATCAGCTCTTCAAGGTTGAGGTCGATGGAGCCGGAAACCTGGCTACGCAGACCCATTTCGGCATATTCCGGGTTGAACCGGATGCCAGGGCGGCTTGCACGCAGGTTAGCGGAGACGGTCTCTTTGTCATTGCCCAGGCACGAAACGATGCCCAGACCAGTGATAACGACGCGGCGCATGCGAATAACCCTTAGAAGTTGTCAGTGGAGGTGAACACGCCGACGCGAAGGCCTTCGGCGGTGTAGATTTCGCGACCGTCGACAGTCACCGAACCGTCGGCAATGGCCAGGTTCAGCTTGCCCTTGAGGACGCGCTTGATATGAATGTTGTAGGTGACTTTCTTGGCGGTCGGCAGGACCTGGCCGAAGAATTTCACTTCGCCCGAACCCAGCGCACGGCCACGGCCCGGCAGGCCTTGCCAGCCCAGGAAGAAACCGACCAGTTGCCACATGGCGTCCAGACCCAGGCAGCCCGGCATCACCGGATCACCCTCGAAGTGGCAAGCGAAGAACCACAGGTCAGGGTTGATATCCAGCTCGGCGACCAATTCACCTTTGCCGTACTTGCCGCCTTCTTCGCTGATCAGGGTGATGCGATCCACCATCAGCATGTTCGGGGCGGGCAGTTGCGCGTTACCTGGGCCGAACAGCTCACCGCGACTGCAGCGCAGCAGGTCTTCCCGAGTAAAGGCGTTTTGTTTGGTCATGCGAGCTCCTCAATAATCCCATGCGGCAGGTGGGGCAAATCTTCCCGGCCGATCGACGCGTTCATGCCTCGTACCGGCAGCCTACTCATAGACTATTGCGTTGTGGTGAAAGTCACAGCACCAAGGACATGAATGTACACTTGTGCACTGAAATTTTTATTCAAGCCCCTTTTGAGGCCCGTTCGGGTGCCTAAGACTGCCGCACTTTCGCTTTTCACGCCAGTCGCAGATGCTCGAAAGGGCCCCGTTACTGCACCCAGCGCTGCAGAATCTGCTGCAGATCATTGCGTTTGAATGGCTTGGCCAGGTAATCGTTCATGCCCGCCGACAGGCAGTTTTCCCGGTCGCCCTGCAACGCATTGGCGGTCAGGGCGATGATCGGCACATGGCCGCAGCCGGGCAAACGGCGGATCTGGCGGGTCGCTTCGTAACCGTCGATGAGCGGCAGGCGGCAATCCATCAGGATCGCTTCGAAACGGTTATCCCCGGCACTGCGCACCGCCTGCACACCATCGGTGGCGACGCTGACGGTGAAGCCCAGGCTGCGCAACATGGCTTCGATCACCGTCTGGTTGACCGGGTTGTCCTCCACCAGCAGGACATTGCGCCCTTCGCCGTGACCGTCGCCGTTCAGTGCGCGCGGTGCCGCCAGCGCGGGCAGTGCCTGCTTATATAAAGCCAGGGGTATTTCCAGGGTGAAAACCGATCCGCGACCTTCTTCGCTCTGAGCGCGCAAGGTGCCGCCCATCCGTTCGGCGAGGGTGCGGGCAATCGGCAGGCCCAGGCCGGTTCCGCCATAACGACGGGAAATCGAACTGTCGGCCTGCTGGAACGCGTTGAACATCAGCTCCAGGCTCTCCGGCGAAATGCCGATGCCGCTGTCACGCACCGCGCAGGTGAACCACAGCAACTCGTGATCCAGCGACTGCCACTGCGCCTCGATGCTGACGCGCCCCTGTTCGGTGAACTTCAGCGCGTTGCCGACCAGGTTGACCAGAATCTGCCGGATCCGCGTCGGATCGCCCTGTACCTGCAAGTCGCGCATGTCGTCGGGGATCCGCAGTTGCAATGCCAGCCCGCGTTGCGCCGCGCTGTGCTGGAACGACTGGGCGCAGGCGCCGATCACCTCGGCGAGGTTGAACGGAATGTGCTCCAGCTCCAGTTCCGAACGCTCGATGCGCGAGAAATCCAGAATGTCGTTGATCACCTTGAGCAGATGCTCGGTGGACTCGGAAGCCAGCGCCGCGTACTCGACCTGCTCCTCGGTCATGTCGGTGGTTTCCAGCAATTGCAGCATGCCCAGCACGCCGTTCATCGGGGTGCGCAGTTCATGGCTCATCATCGCCAGGAAGTCCGATTTGGCGTTGTTGGCCTTCTCCGCCTCTTCGCGGGTCTGGATCAGTTGCGCCATCGCCTGATGCTGTTCGCGGCTGGCCTGTTCCAGCGCCTGGGCCAGGTTGTTGATGTGCTGGGACAGGGCGCCCAGTTCGGTGTCATCGACAATCGGCAGCGGGGTCTTGTAGTCGCCGTCCTGAATCGCCTTGACCGCGTTGCCGATGTCGCGAATCGGCTGCGAAAGGCTGCCGGCCAGCCGCCGCGCCAGCACAAAAGTGAAGAGCAGGGCGAACAACGCCAGAATTCCCGCCTTGAGCAAAATTTCCTGTTGGCGCTGACTGAAGGCGTCATTCGACAGCCCGACGATCACCCGCCCCAGATAATCCTCGCTGGCCACGCCGGGATTGCTCTTGCCGTCCTGAAAGAAATCGTTGTGCAAAGCGATACGTTGCAGCCGCACCGGCGCCTGGAACACCTCGACCTGATGCGGACGATTGTGCGCATCCGCCGGCTGTTCGACGTAGGCCAGAATCCGGTTGGCGCTGTCCTGCACTTCCAGAAACCGCACGTTCGGCGTGGCCAGCGTGGCTTTGAGCAGGCTTTCCAGCACTTCGTTGTTGCCGGAAATCACCCCGTATTCGGTGGCCGGTGCGAGCTGGTTGGCGATCAACTGGCCGGTGTGGTTCAGCTCCTGACGCAAATCCTGAATGCGCACGAAGGTGAAAAAGCTGATCAGCAGCAAGGTCAGCAACAGCGCAGGGCCCAGGCTGATCAACTGGGTGCGGGTGTTGATGTCCCAACGGCGGAAAATCATGGGCGGCGCTCTCCTTCGGCCAGCTCTGCGGCGACAGACGCTTCATTCATCGGTTCTATCCCTAGGGAACGAGCCACCTGCGCATTACTTGAGACTTTAAAACGCTCGGGATAGAGCGTGCGCGGCCAGGTGGCCGGTGGCCGGTCCAGCAATTCGTCGAGGACAGCCAGCCAGTCGTTCTGATCGCTGTAGGTACTGGCCAGGCTGCCGGCACGGACGAAAGCGACATTCGGCCCGACCAGCGCCAGTTGCCGAGAGTAACTGCTGAGCAACAGGTTCTTCGCGGTTTTCGGGTTGTACAGGTCCGGGTCGTCGAGGCCCAGCAGCACGTCGCTGTTTTTCAGCACGGTCTGCAAGGGGCGGCTGTCGTGGGTGTTGTCCCAGCGTTGCGGGACGATTTGCAGGTTCAGCGGCTGGGCCGCCGATTGCAGCTCCTTGAGCAGGAACTCGCTGTGCTGATCGAACAACACGCCGACTCGCCCGGCCTGGGGCAGGATCCGGCGGATCAGTTGCAACTGACGACTCAGCGGCGGATCGGCCCAGAGCAGGCTCAAGTGGGGCGGTTGCGCGTCGCCGAAGCGTTGCCGGGCTTGCAGGCGGCTGATGCGCAGGACCAACGTCGCCGGTCCCTGGCTTTCCTGCATGCGCCAGTCGAGGCTCGGCAGATCCAGCAGGATCAGGCGCAGGCTCGACGGCAACTTGCCCGGCGCCGGCAGGCTGGCCAGCGGCTGGAAATGCACGCGATCGGTCGGGCGCAGTTCGCTCAGGGCCTGAACGAAGGACTGCACGCCGGGGCTTTCCTCGGCGCCAGTCAGCAGAATGTCGGCCGCCTGCACCGCCACGCCATGCAGCCATGCTGTCAGGAACAGACAAAGCCCGGCCAGCCATTGGCCGAGTGTTGGCATCTTCCGTGACATGGCGTAACGCATCTAGAACTCCAGCTCGGCGCTGAAATACACCACGCGGCGTTCGTCGTAATTGTTGTCGACGAAGGTGGTCGGCTCATGGTCGAGGCGTTGTTGCAGCACACCGGCCAGTTGCAGTTGGGCCTTGCCCAGGGCGATGCGTTTGGCGATGCGCGTGTCGACCCGCTCGAAGCGGTAACCGTTGAGCGCGTTGTCACCGTAATAGAAGAGGGCGCTGTTCCAGCCGTGGCCCCAATCACGCAGCCAGCCCGCCGAACCGCTGTTGCGCGCGGTGAATTGCTGGTCCAGCGGATTGCTTGCCTCGGCGTCGACGAAGGCGTACGTCAGGCGCAGGCGGTCGGCCGCACTCAGGCGCCAGTCCAGTTGCGTTTCGGTGCCGCGAAAGCGCGAATCGTTGGCGTTGCTGGCGATGTACTGATTGTTGCGCAGCGGCTCGCTGATCATCCCGGTGATTTCGTCGTAGAACAGCTTCACGTCCAACGCCAGGCCCCACTCCGGGAAAAAGCCGTTGTAGCCCAGTTCCCGCGAGCGCATGTGCTCCTGGTCCAGATCGCCGGGGCCCCGGGTCTTGACGAAGTAGCGGGCCGAAGACTGGCCATAGGCGGCGGGCCGCAGGTTGGTCACCTGATAACTCCAGTTGACGTTGTTCTCGAACATGTCCGGCGAACGGATGGCTTCCGAATACACCGCGCGCAGGCTGTGGCGCGGGTTGAACAGGTAGTTGACCGCAAACCGGGGCGTCAGCGAGCTGCCGATCAATTGCGTGTCTTCGAACATGGCGCCGCCCTGCAACAGCCAGTGTTCGCTGGCGCGCCATTCCAGCTGGCCGAATGCGCGCCAGGTGGTGTCGTCCAGCGTGCCGTTGAAATAGGTCTCGGAATCGGCCCGGTCGTAACGATAGTTCAGGCCGCTGACCAGTCGCAGGCTATCGGACAGGCTGAGGGTGTCCTGCAACTCCAGGTCGTAACGCGATTCCCGGGCACTCTGGTCGATGTCGCCGCACAGGGTCTGGCGCGCACCGTTGCGCCACTGATCCAGTACCTGATTGGCCAGGGTCATTTCCTGCGGCGTGCCGGCGGGTGCGCCGGGGCCGGTGAACAGGGTCATGTTGCGTGCGAGGCGTTCGGTGTAGTTCGGGTTGAGCTGCCACAGTTCCGTCAGTTGCGGGCTGAACGAGACTTCGGCGTCACAGGCGCGCCAGGTCTGCTGGCGGTCCCAGTGTTGCGCCGAGCCTTGCACATAAAGGCTGTGATCGGGATTGAGGTCGAGGTTCCAGCGCACCGAACCGGCGTAGTCCTTGGCAACCACGTCGGAATTGTTCCCGGCAGCAGTAATCCCGGAGAACACCGGACGGTAGGTATAGGGCCGCTGATTGGTCCCGTCCTTGGCGTTGAGCTGCCAGTCCAGGCTCTGGTTGTCGCTCAGGGTCTGGCTGACGGCGAGGCTGAAGCGATTCAAGCGGCGGTTGTCGCGGTAATCGGCACCGGTGCGGTCGCTGTCGAAGCCGTCGTCTTCCTGGCCGGACAGCGACAGACGCAGATCGCCGCCATTCCAGCCGGTGCTCTGGCTGGCGTAGAAGTCGTTGATACCGCGTTGGCCGCGCGTCAGCTTCAGCCGTGTGCCGTGGCTGTCCGCCGGGTTGCGGGTGATGATGTTGACCACCGCCATCAGCGCGTTGGCGCCGTAGCTAACGGTGTTCGGGCCGCGAAAGACTTCGATGCGTTCGATGTCTTCCATGGCCACCGGGATGTCGCTCCAGTCCACGGTCGCCAGACCGGCGCGGTACACCGAGCGGCCGTCGATCAGTACCTGCATGCGTCGCGCTTCAGTGGCGTTGGTCCCGTGATAATTCACCACTGCCTGATTGCCGCTGATATTGCCGACCATCATTCCCGGCACCAGCCGCAACAGTTCGCTGATGTCTCGGGCACCGCTGGCGCTGATCAGTTCGCTGTCGAGTACGGTCATGCTGCCCGGGACTTCCGCCGGCGACTGTTTCAAACGCGTGGCGGTCAGGATCTGCGGCAAGGCCTCACTGTCGACAAACAGGTCGTCCGCCAGCAGCACCGGGCTGAACAGCAGCGCCAGCAGCAGGGACGAACGCGGGGAAGGGGGGCCAGAAAACACGACGCAGCCTTGATAGCAAAGAATTGGCGCGCATGTTAACCGAGGTCGACGACTTTTCCAGTCACGTTGCAGGCATTTTCCTCGGTTTTATTGGTCTTCTTCCTACAAGTGCGGGTAATTGACGCCGGGGCTGTCCGAGAAGGGGACGCTCCGTATAATGCCGGCATCGCCACTGGTATGGATTAACGGATTACATATGACTGAACAGCGCCCGATTGCGGTCCTGGGAGGCGGAAGTTTCGGTACCGCCGTGGCCAATCTGTTGGCCGAGAACGGCCATCAAGTCCGGCAGTGGATGCGTGACCCCGAGCAGGCCGAGGCCATCCGGGTCAATCGCGAAAACCCACGTTACCTCAAAGGCATCAAGATTCTGCCGGGCGTGACTGCGGTCACCGACCTGCAGGAAACCCTCGACGCCTGCGATTTGTGTTTCGTCGCGTTGCCGTCCAGCGCGCTGCGCACGGTGTTGGCGGCGCACGCCGAACGCCTGAGCGGCAAGATGCTGGTCAGCCTGACCAAGGGCATCGAAGCCCACACCTTCAAACTGATGAGCCAGATCCTCGAAGAGATCGCCCCGCAGGCGCGCATCGGCGTGCTGTCCGGGCCGAACCTCGCGCGGGAAATCGCCGAACACGCGCTGACTGCCACTGTGGTCGCCAGCGAAGACGAAGAACTCTGCAAAGCGGTGCAGGCCGCATTGCATGGCCGCACTTTCCGCGTCTACGCCAGCGCCGACCGTTTCGGCGTTGAACTGGGCGGTGCACTGAAAAACGTCTACGCGATCATCGCCGGCATGGCGGTGGCGCTGGAGATGGGCGAGAACACCAAGAGCATGCTGATCACTCGCGCCTTGGCCGAGATGACCCGGTTTGCGGTGAATCAGGGGGCGAACCCCATGACCTTCCTCGGTCTGGCCGGGGTCGGCGATCTGATCGTCACCTGCTCGTCGCCGAAAAGCCGCAACTACCAGGTCGGTTTCGCCCTCGGTCAGGGCTTGAGCCTCGACGAAGCGGTGTCGCGCCTTGGCGAAGTGGCCGAAGGGGTCAACACCCTGAAAGTGCTCAAGGCCAAGTCTCAGGACGTCGGTGTGTACATGCCGCTGGTCGCCGGATTGCATGCGATCCTGTTCGAAGGGCGCACGCTTGAGCAGGTGATCGGTCTTCTGATGAGAGGCGAGCCGAAAACCGACGTCGACTTTATTTCCACCAGTGGTTTCAACTGATTCAGCAGGGAGCAGGGCATGAACGATCCGAAAACCGAAGCCAAATATGAATCCATCCTCCTGCGGGTGTTGTGGATGATCGTCTACGTGCTGGTCTGGCAGGTAGCGCAGTTCATCCTCGGCGCGGTGGTGCTGGTGCAGTTGATCTATCGTTTGATCTATGGCGCCCCGAGCGCCAGCCTGATGAATTTCGGCGACAGCCTGAGCCAGTTTCTGGCGCAGATCGGTCGTTTCGGCAGCTTCCACAGCGACCAGAAACCTTGGCCGTTCGCCGACTGGCCGACGCCGCGTACTCCGGAAGGTGAAGCGCCACACGTTGTCGCGCCAGCACCGCATCCGGCCCGGGATGAGGAACCCAAGCTATGAAACTCTGGGTATTGCGTCACGGTGAGGCCGAGCCCTATGGCTCGCGCCCCGACTCCGAGCGTGAACTGACCGCCCACGGTCGCAAGGAAGTGTTGAGCAGCGCAGCCCGTTTGATGGGCCAGCCGCTGACCGCCATCTACGCCAGCCCTTACCTGCGGGCGCAGCAGACCGCGCAACTGGTGCGCGAAGCTCTCGGCTTCGAGCCGGAGATCCGCACGGTCGAGTGGCTGACCCCGGAAGTTGATCCGGACCGCGTGGCCGAGCAACTGGTGTCGGTGAGCAACGTGCTGCTGGTCAGCCACAATCCGCTGGTGGGCAATCTGCTCAGCTACCTGCAACACGGTGCGGGCTACCCGCCGGAAAAGGTCAGCACCGCCGGGCTGGCAGAGCTTGAACACAGCGAATTGCTGATCGGTTCGATGACGCTCAACAGCCTTAAACATCCCTGAAATTTTTTGTACGAAATAGTCAACCAAGCACTTGCTTGGTTGACTACGCTTGCTCCAGACCAAAAAACAGGAGCGAGTCGAATGTCTTCCGCCTTCCGTTTGCCGCTGGACGTGTTTTACGAACGCGAGGCCCGGCACCCGCGTCAGCGTTTTCTGGTGCAGCCGATCGGCGGCGGGCAGGTCGAGACACTGACCTGGGCCGACGTCGGCCATCAGGCCCGCTGCGCCGCGCACTGGCTGCGCTCCCGGGAGTTGCCGCAAGGCAGCCACATCGCCCTGATCTCTAAAAACTGCGCGCACTGGATCATCGCCGACCTGGCGATCTGGATGGCCGGGCATGTCTCGGTGCCGCTCTACCCGAACCTCACCGCCGAATCGGTGAATCAGGTGCTCACCCACTCGGAAAGCGTGCTGGCGTTCATCGGCAAGCTCGATGACTGGCCGGGCATGTCGCCGGGCGTGCCGGCGGGCCTGACCACCGTCAGCCTGCCGCTGCACCCACCGGGCACGTTCGATTTCAACTGGGACGATGTGCAGCGCAGCTCGCCGATCCAGGACGATCCGCGTCCCGCCGCCGAGCAACTGGCGACCATCATTTACACCTCCGGCACCACCGGCCTGCCCAAGGGCGTGATGCACAGCTTCGCCAATCTCGGCTTCGCGACGACGCGCGGCACGCAGTTGTTCGGTCTCAATGAGAACGACCGGCTGCTGTCGTATTTGCCGCTGTGTCATGTCGCCGAGCGGATGTTCGTCGAACTGGCGTCGATCTATACCGGGCAGACGGTGTTTTTCGCCGAGAGCCTCGACACCTTCCTCGCCGATCTCAAGCGGGCGCGGCCGACGGCGATGTTCGGTGTGCCGCGGATCTGGACCAAGTTCCAGATGGGTGTCTACAGCAAGATCCCGGCGAAACGCCTGGATTTCCTCCTCGGTCTGCCCTTGATCGGCAAACGCATCGGCCACAAGGTGTTGGCCGGGTTGGGGCTGGATGCTCTGCGCGTCGCGCTTTCCGGTGCGGCGCCGGTGCCGCTGACCCTGTTGCGCTGGTATCAGAAACTCGGGCTCGACGTGCTGGAGGTCTACGGCATGACCGAAAGCTGCGGGTATTCGCACATCTGCCTGCCGGGGCAATACAAGGAAGGCTGGATCGGCCGGCCATGCCCCGACGTGGAAGTGCGCATCGATGAGTCCGGCGAAGTGCAGGTGCGCAGCCAGGCGAACATGCTCGGCTATTTCAAGGAACCACAGAAAACCGCCGAGACTCTCACCGAAGACGGCTTCCTGCGCACCGGCGACAAGGGCGAGCAGGACGCCGAAGGGCGTTTGCGCCTGACCGGGCGGCTCAAGGAAATCTTCAAGACCAGCAAGGGCAAGTACGTCGCCCCGGCGCCGATCGAAAACCGGCTGGCGGTGCATTCGCGGATCGAGCAGGTCTGCGTGGTCGGCGATGGTCTGAGTGCGCCGCTGGGGTTGTGCGTGCTGTCGGCCGTGGGCCGGGAAGAGGCCCGCGCGCCGCTGCATTCGAGCCTGGAAAAATTGCTGGAGGAGGTCAACGCCGTACTCGACAAGCACGAGCGCCTGCGCCGGCTGGTGGTGGTCAAGGACAGTTGGGCGGTGGAGAACGGTTTTCTCACACCGACCCTGAAAATCAAACGCAACATCATCGAAGACACCTACGGAGCACGTTTCGAAGAATGGAGCGAGCGCAGCGAGGCGGTGCTGTGGCAGGATTGAGCGTCGATCAAAACAACAAAGGAAGCCTGCGATGACCTTGTGGCGCACCACTCCGAACATCGAGCAGTTGAACGCAATCCAGAAAAACACCATCGGCGAAGTGCTGGACATTCGCTTCGAGTCCTTCGACGAGGAATCGCTGACGGCCAGCATGGTCATCGACCATCGCACCCATCAGCCTTATGGTCTGCTGCACGGCGGCGCCTCGGTGGTGCTGGCCGAGACGGTCGGCTCGATGGCCAGTTACCTGTGCATCGACGCCAGCAAGTTCTATTGCGTCGGCCTGGAAATCAACGCCAACCACTTGCGCGGACTGCGCAGCGGACGGGTGACGGCAGTGGCCAAACCGATCCACATCGGCCGCACCACCCACGTCTGGGACATTCGCCTGACCAGCGATGAAGGCAAGGCCAGTTGTGTGTCGCGCCTGACCATGGCGGTGGTGCCGCTGGGAGAACAACCGCCGGCACGTTGATGGCCGAAGCGTCATAGCCCTGACCGGACTGTCATCATTCCTGGCAGTTACGGTCATTGCTGTGGGACGCGGTCTTACGGACAATCAACGCCTGTTTTCCGCTCATGGATTTGCCGGTATGTCGCAACCGATCTTCTTCGCCCACGCCAACGGTTTCCCTTCGGGCACCTACGGCAAACTGTTCGCGGCGCTGGCGCCCGAGTACCGGGTCGCGCATCTGGAACAACACGCCCATGACCCGCGTTTCCCGGCGGGTGACAACTGGTACCACCTGGTCGATGAACTCACCCATCACTTGCAGCAGCAAGATGAACCGGTGTGGGGTGTTGGCCATTCCTTCGGCGGCATGTTGCATCTGCACGCCGCACTGCGTTGCCCTGAACTGTATCGGGGCGTGGTGATGCTCGATTCGCCGGTGCTGACCCGCACGGATCAATGGGTGATCCGCGCCGCCAAGCGCTTTGGTTTCATCGACAAACTGACCCCGGCCGGTCGTACGCTGGGGCGGCGCGAAGAGTTTGCCGATCTGGACAGCGCCCGTGGTTATTTTGCCGGCAAGACCCTGTTCCGCAGCTTTGATCCGGAATGCTTCGATGCCTACTTGCAGCACGGCCTGCACAAGGTCGGCGACAAGCTGCGCCTGCGCTTCGATCCGGCGACCGAGATCAGCATCTATCGCGGCGTGCCGCACACCAGTCCTGCGCATACCCGGCAATTGAAAGTGCCGCTGGCGGTGGTGCGCGGGCACAAAAGCCGTGTGGTGATGAACCACCACACCCGCTTCGTCGGGCGCCTGCCTCAAGGCGAGTCGCTGACCGTGCCTGGCGGTCACATGTTTCCGCTTGAGCGTCCGCAGGACACCGCGCAATTACTGAAAAACCTGTTCGATCGCTGGGAGCGCCGGCAAGACAAGGATTGCGCATGAACCCCGCCGTCGAAGAAGTGCGCCTGAGCCTGCCGCATATCGAACTGGCGGCGCACCTGTTCGGCCCGGAAGACGGGTTGCCGGTGATCGCCCTGCACGGCTGGCTGGACAACGCCAACAGCTTCGCGCGCCTGGCGCCGAAGCTCAAAGGCTTGCGCATCGTGGCGCTGGACATGGCCGGTCACGGGCATTCCGGGCACCGGCCGAACGGCGCCGGTTATGCACTGTGGGATTACGCCCATGACGTGCTGCAGGTCGCCGAACAACTGGGCTGGAAACGTTTCGGCCTGCTCGGGCATTCCATGGGCGCGATTGTTTCGCTGGTGCTGGCCGGGTCGTTGCCCGAACGCATCACCCATCTGGCGTTGATCGACGGGGTGATTCCTCCTACCGACAAAGGCGAAAACGCCGCCGAGCGCATGGGCATGGCCTTACAGGCGCAACTCGATCTTCGGGAAAAGCGCAAACCGGTCTACAACACCCTCGACCGGGCGATCGAAGCGCGCATGAAAGGGCTGGTGGCGGTCAGTCGCGAAGCCGCCGAACTGCTGGCGCAGCGCGGTCTGATGCCGGTGCCCGGCGGTTACACCTGGCGCACCGACAACCGCCTGACCCTGCCGTCGCCGCTGCGTCTGACCCAGGAACAGGCGATGGCGTTCGTGCAGCGCATTGCCTGCCCCGCACAATTGGTGGTCGCCGCCGACGGCATGCTGGCCAAACATCCGGAGCTGCTGGAACGTCTACCCTTTGACCGGGAACAGCTGCCGGGCGGGCACCATCTGCACCTTAACGATGAGGCGGGGGCCGACCTTGTCGCAGACTGTTTCAATCGGTTCTTCGCCATTCCTTGACTTGCTCCCGGCAACTGTCGAGGCTGGGCAGGTTGAAATGGGAGACAACCAAGATGGATTTCTACACCGCTGCGACTTCGAACTGCCCTCAAGGCACCCAGGCCATGCCCCTGCGATGAGCCTGTCCATGCGATCTATCAGTCTGCTGGCGCTGTGCTGTTTCAGTCCCTTTCTATTCGCTGCCGACCTGCCGGGCAGTCAGGACCTGCCGATCGTGCCGCGTGTGGCCGATGCGCAGATCGTCGACTATCGCCCCGCCGTGGAGCTGGAGCGGATCTACCCGCTCGGCTCGATCCGCAAGATCAGCGGCCAGTTGCGTTTCGACGGCCAGGTCAGCGCCCGGGGGCAAACCACCTCGGTGACCTACGAATTGCCGCCGGAACATTCCGCCACCGAAGCCTTCACTCTCGCTCGCGAAGCCCTGCAAAAGCAGGATGCGCAGCTGTTGTTCTGGTGCCAGGCCCGGGATTGCGGCGAGAGCAGCCTGTGGGCCAACGAGGTATTCGGCAACGCCAAGTTGTACGGTGCCGACGAGCAGCAGGCCTATCTGCTGCTGAGGCTCGCGGCCCCGCGCGACAACACGCTGGTGGCGCTTTACAGCATCACCCGCGGCAATCGCAAAGCCTATCTGCACGTCGAACAGTTCGAGGCGCTGGCACCGCTCGGTGACCTGCTGCCGACCTCGGCCACGCTGCTGCGGGAACTGAAAAGCACCGGCGAACTGGACTTTCCCAAGCTCGCTGGCGATCCGGATGACACCTGGCTGCGCTTGTTGTCCCGTGGCCTGAACCTCGACACCACGTTGCGGGTGACGGTGTCCGGGCCGAAAGCCGAGGCCTGGCGGCAAGCGCTGATCGGGCAAGGCGTGCGCGCCGCGCGAATGGAAACCGGCAGTGTCGATGGCGAAGGTCTGCGTATCGATCTGTTGCGATAAGGTGTCTTTGGCGGACACGCTCGACGTGTTCGCCTACTCTTTGCCTGACTGATTTTTTTCGAGATTTCACATGCCCAATAATGATCGTCTGCTGGTGCAGATCCTGTTGCTGGTGCTGTTTGGTGCCAGTTTCTGGGTGATGGCGCCGTTCTGGTCGGCGCTGTTCTGGGGTGCGGTGCTGGCGTTTGCCAGCTGGCCGCTGATGCGCCTGCTGACCCGTTGGCTCAATGGCCGGGAATCCCTCGCGGCGCTGTTGCTGACCATGGGCTGGATGCTGCTGGTGGCGGGGCCGCTGGTGTGGCTCGGCTTTAACCTGGCCGATCACGTGCGTGATGCCACGGCGTTCATCAAGGATGTGCAGGTCGACGGATTGCCCGAGGCGCCGAGCTGGCTGGGCGGCGTGCCGGTGGTGGGCGAGAGGCTTGTCGGGATCTGGAACAGCATCGATCAGCAGGGCGCGGCCCTGATGGTGACGGTCAAACCTTATCTGGGGCAGGTCGGCAACTGGTTGCTGGCGCGCAGTGCGCAGATCGGCAGCGGGATTCTCGAGCTGACCCTGAGCATTGTCTTCGTGTTCTTTTTCTACCGCGACGGGCCGCGACTGGCGGCGTTCGTGCACAGTCTGCTGGAGCGCTTGATCGGTGACCGGGCCGGGTACTACATCGATCTGGTGGCCGGTACGGTGCAGCGGGTGGTCAACGGGGTGATCGGTACGGCGGCGGCGCAAGCGGTGCTGGCGCTGATCGGGTTCCTGATTGCCGGGGTGCCGGGGGCGCTGGTGCTGGGGATCGTGACGTTTCTGCTCAGTTTGATTCCGATGGGGCCACCGCTGGTGTGGATTCCGGCTACGGCTTGGCTGGCCTGGAAGGGTGAGTACGGGATGGCGGTGTTTCTCGGGATCTGGGGGACGTTCATCATCAGTGGCGTGGATAACGTGCTCAAGCCTTATCTGATCAGCCGGGGCGGGAATCTGCCGTTGGTGATTGTGTTGCTTGGGGTGTTTGGCGGGTTGATTGCGTTTGGGTTTATCGGGTTGTTTATTGGGCCTACGCTTTTGGCTGTTGCTTATAGTTTGTTGACGGATTGGAGTAAGAGTCAGGCTCGGGTTTGAGGCTTTGGACTTGGCGGCCTCAAGGCCGACCAGGTTTTGGGTTGACTGTGTACATATCCGTTTTTTCGGTAACGGTGGCTTATGGTTTCGCCCTTACGGCGAGTCCCTTTGGCAAACGCCCCAAAGGAACCAAAGGTCTGGGCCCCTGCGTTCGGCCCCTCGCTGAGGCTCGGCGTTCCTTCGCTCCGGGATTCATCCGGGGGCATCGCCTACGGTTTGCTTCGCTGCACCTCCTCTCGATGCATGCGGCTGCGCCGCACGGTCGCTGCGCTCCCACCCCCGGATAAATCCCTCCACTCAGCCTTCCAACGGGGCCGGCACGTCAAGAGCGGTACTCGAGCTAACGCTCATTGTGTTGAGTGGTGGGAAGCCAAAGCCAAAGCCAAAGCGAAATCGGAAGTTGATGTGGAAGCTGACTCTGACGTTGGTGTTGGTGTTGGTGCTGGCGCGGAGGCAGTAGTGAACTTATGTGCTTCAAAACCCGAGTTCACCTCGGTATCTCACGTCGGCGTACCTCTCACAATCACCTCGGTCAGTTCCCTCTCC
>NZ_AKJQ01000056.1:0-128724 GCF_000282255.1 Pseudomonas sp. GM25
GGTCGCTGCGCTCCCACCCCCCGGATAAATCCCTCCACTCAGCCTTCCGATGGGGCCGGCACGTCAAAAGCGGTACTCGAGCTAACGCTCATCGTTTTGAGTGGTGAGAGGCGAAAAGCGAATGCGGACTGCTTTTGCTTGATCGTTCCCACGCTCTGCGTGGGAATGCAGCCCGGGACGCTCCGCGTTCCATTTCTGGAAGCAACAAAAAAGGCGTGATCCTTTCGAATCACGCCTTCTTCACTACATCAGTCTATCAGCTACCCAGCGCCTTCGACGCCAGCCAGAACAGGCCGGCCGACAGGGCCACGGTGGCTGGCAGGGTCAGGACCCAGGCCAGGAGGATGGTTTTCACCGTGCCGCCTTGCAGGCCGCTTTTGTTGGCGACCATGGTGCCGGCCACGCCCGAGGAGAGGACGTGGGTGGTGGACACCGGCAGGCTGAAGATGTTGGCCATGCCGATCAGGCTGGCGGTGGTGATCTGGGCCGACATGCCTTGCGAGTAGGTCATGCCTTGCTTGCCGATCTTCTCGCCGATGGTCAGTACCACACGTTTCCAGCCGACCATTGTGCCCAGGCCCAGGGCCAGGGCGACCGCCAGAATCACCCAGAACGGGGCGTATTCGGTGGTGGTGGTCAGGTCTTTGCGCAGTTTGTCCAGGTCAGCTTTCTCGCGAGGCGCCAGGCCTGGCAGTTTGCTGACTTTCTTCGCGGTGTCGTCCAGGCAGAGCAGGTAGCGGCGCACTTCGATGCGGCTTTCCGAGGACAGCGAGTGGTAGTCGGCTACACCTTTGAGGGTGTCGAGCAGGGCGGCGATGGTCGGTTCGGTCTGTTGCGGGTTGCAACGGAATTTCTCCGGCAGGTCGCCTTCCACGCTTTTGCCCAGGGCCAGGAACTCGCCCAGGGTGTCGGCGTTGCGCTTGTAGAACTGGCTCAGGTGCAGGGTCGCATCGCGGGTACGTTCGATCTGGTAGGTGGTGCTGTTCAGGTCGAGTACGAACTGCGCAGGCACGATACCGATCAGTACCAGCATGATCAGGCCGATACCTTTCTGGCCGTCGTTGGAACCGTGCACGAAGCTGACGGCCATGGCCGAGATCACCAGGACCAGGCGGTTCCAGAACGGTGGGTGTTTCTTGTCGTCGATCTTGCGGCGCTGTTCCGGCGTCTTGTGCATCTTCGACAGCGGGCGCCACCACTTCAGGCCGATCAGCACCAGCGCGGCGATCAGGAAGCCGGCCATCGGCGAGAACACCAGCGAGGCGCCGATATCGATCGCTTTCTGCCAGTTGACGCCGTCAGCCAGTGGAATTTCGTTGATCAGGGCGTTGGCCAGGCCGACACCGAGGATCGAACCGATCAGCGTGTGCGAGCTGGAGGCCGGGATACCGAAGTACCAGGTGCCCAGGTTCCAGGCGATCGCGGCGGCGAGCAGCGAGAACACCATTGCCAGACCATGGCCGGTGTTTACGTTGATCAACAGTTCTACCGGCAGCAGGTGCACGATGGCATACGCCACGCCAACGCCGCCCAGCAGTACGCCGAGGAAGTTGAACACGCCCGAGAAGAACACCGCCAGGTGAGGCGGCATCGCTTTGGTGTAGATAACAGTGGCTACCGCGTTAGCGGTGTCATGAAATCCATTGATGAACTCGAAGGCGAGGACAAATGTCAGGGCGAGCAGGAGGCTCACAAGCACCCAGGCATCCAGTCCGCTGAATAAATCGATCATGAAGGTTTTCTGACCCGGTCATAAGGGGGCGCGATTATGCCAGAAAAGACTGGAAATCGATCCCCTACCTGCTCATCGGTAAGCTTCTTCGCCAAATTAATTTGTATCAAGGTGCATTACCCTAGCTTTTTACAGGGTTTTGCAAGGTGTTGATTTAATTGAGAAAAATGCGATGAGCCGGCGGATTGGCCGGTTGTCGGGAGGGGGCTGAAACTTGTATGAAATATCTGAGAAACGCGTCTGACATGCTCCAGACCTGTGCAATACAGGGGAGTTGGCCGCTGCCCGCGGGTAGCGGGCGCGCAAGGCATCGTCAGTCCACCGTGCTTGTAGCCCGGTGAGTACGCTTACCCTCGAAAGTCTCAAAGGAAGGCATCACGGCTCTTCGGCTTTGAGTTCCTCTTCCATTTTTTTCAGTTCTTGCTGGAAGACCTGATCCTGAACGGTAGGGCGTTTACGCCAGGCTTTGCGTTCTGGTTCGGGCTGGGCGGCGTAGGTGGTGACTTCCCCGCCGTAAACTTCCTTGTAACGTTGTTCCTGGCGCTCAAGTTCCGCGCGCAGTTCGTCTTTCGTCACAGTGCTACCTGTATGAGTTGAGATAAATGTCTGGTGAACGCACTGCAACGAATCATTTAACCGGTTCACCAACAAGCGCTTGCCCGGACAGGCAGCGGTGTTGTCGGGAAGACGGTCAGGACTTCCATGTTGCAGGCGGCTACGGCACCAGATTAAAACTGACGCAGCATCAGTTTCCTGTTTCAGCGAGCGCGCTGGCGGTGCATGAGTAATGAGCATCAGGCGCTGGCCGGGGCCGGCGGCGATGGACATCGCGCCAGCGGGTGGCACCGTCGGCAAATAAAAGCGCGGTGTCACTGAGGTGCATTATAGCGGCCGAATCGGGATTGACTATCTTTGCCAAGTTAAAAACGGTTCCGGATGTGTGATTGTTTTGTGACGTGCAACTTTTATCAATAGTTGCATCGTTGTTGCGCAGTGTTTGGTTTCTGGCGCCATTTAGTCGAACAACTAAGGCGCTTAAACCGCACCGGCGTTCCAAGTTCAAATCCGGCCTGAACAGCCCGGCCGAGGAGGCCAGGGCGATTGCGATTATCGGTCGACGGTTCGATAATCGCCCGGTGTTGGCGGTCTGTCGCTTGTGTATCCGCCGGCGAGCCGCTTGTATAGCCGTTGATCCGAACAAGAAAAAAAGGACCTGACATGAACGATCAAATGCGCAATTCCTTCACCTCGGTAGCGCCGCCGATCGTCGCTTCACCGGCCAAGCGTATCCAGGCCCTGACCGGTGATCCGGATTTCATGACCTCCCTGGCCCGTGGCCTGGCGGTGGTGCAGGCGTTTCAGGAGCGCAAGCGCCACCTGACCATCGCCCAGATCAGCCACCGCACGGAAATTCCCCGCGCCGCCGTGCGCCGTTGCCTGCACACGCTGATCAAGCTCGGCTACGCAACCACCGACGGGCGCACTTATTCGCTTCTGCCCAAAGTGCTGACCCTCGGTCACGCCTATCTGTCTTCGACGCCGCTGGCGGTCTCGGCCCAGCCGTATCTCGACCGCATGAGCGAGCAACTCCACGAGGCCTGCAACATGGCCACGCTGGAGGGCGACGACATTTTGTACATCGCCCGTTCGGCCACCACTCAGCGTCTGATTTCGGTGGACCTGTCGGTGGGCGGGCGTTTGCCGGCGTATTGCACGTCCATGGGGCGAATCCTGCTGGCAGCGCTGGACGACACCTCGCTGCGCGAATACCTCGACCACGCCGAACTGGTCGCCAAGACCAGTCGCACGATTCACACCCCCGACGCCTTGCTCGAATGTCTGCAGGAAGTGCGGCAGCAGGGCTGGTGCATCGTCGATCAGGAACTGGAGCAAGGTCTGCGTTCAATTGCCGTGCCGGTCTACGACGCTTCCGGCCAGGTGGTGGCCGCGCTCAACGTCAGCACCCACGCCGGTCGCGTCAGCCGCACCGAGCTGGAGCAGCGCTTTCTGCCGGGCCTGTTGAGCGCCAGTCGCGACCTCAGTGCGCAATTGTTTGCCTGATGAAGCTGTTCGATAAACGCACAGAGTTGCGTTTATCGAATTGACGCTAAAACCCCCGGATCATTAATGTCGCGGCAGCGTCATCCGGCGCGAATGTGAATGAGCCCGCCGGATTGTCGACTCCCATAATAATGACAAGAGGCAACTTCCCATGCGCACGTTCCCCGACTGTCGCCGCTCCCGTTCCTGTTGCCGGTATTAGCGCAACGCCTGATTCCTTCCTTATATAGTTGTGACCGTGCCGCTCTCTGGCCGGCCGCCGTTCGACTGCGTTTTCTTGCGTGGAATAAAAATAATGAACCAGCCTCAGTCCGCTGTAGGTCACTGCCTCGACGTGCAGTCCTTTATCAACGCCCAACCGATCTCGCGCTATCAATGGCGCGTCGTGATCCTGTGTTTCCTGATTGTGTTCCTCGATGGCCTCGACACCGCGGCCATGGGTTTTATCGCGCCGGCCCTGTCCCAGGACTGGGGCATCGACCGCGCCAGCCTCGGCCCGGTGATGAGTGCCGCGCTGATCGGCATGGTCTTCGGCGCGCTGGGCTCCGGGCCGCTGGCTGACCGCTTCGGGCGAAAAGTCGTACTGGTCGGCGCGGTTTTTCTGTTCGGTGCTTTCAGCCTGGCTTCGGCCTACGCCACCAATGTCGATCAATTGCTGGTGCTGCGTTTCCTCACCGGTCTGGGGCTGGGCGCCGGGATGCCGAACGCCACCACGCTGCTGTCGGAATACACCCCGGAGCGCAAGAAGTCGTTGCTGGTGACCAGCATGTTCTGCGGTTTCAACCTCGGCATGGCCGGCGGTGGATTCATCTCGGCCAAGCTGATTCCGGCGTTCGGCTGGCACAGCCTGTTGCTGATCGGCGGGATCCTGCCGCTGATCCTCACCGTGGTGTTGCTGCTCTGGCTGCCGGAGTCGGCGCGTTATCTGGTGGTGCGCAATCGCGGCACCGACAAAGTGCGCAAGACCCTCGCGCCCATTGACCCGGCCACCGTCGCTCAGGCCGCGAGTTTCAGCGTGCCCGAACAGAAAACCGTAAAAGCGCGCAATGTGTTCGCGGTGATTTTCTCCGGCACTTACAGCGTCGGCACGTTGCTGCTGTGGCTGACCTACTTCATGGGGCTGGTGATTGTTTACCTGCTGACCAGCTGGCTGCCGACCCTGATGCGCGACAGTGGCGCGAGCATGGAGCAGGCGGCGTTTATCGGCGCGCTGTTCCAGTTCGGCGGGGTGTTGAGCGCGGTCGGCGTAGGCTGGGCGATGGACCGGTTCAATCCGCACAAGGTCATCGGCATTTTCTACCTGCTGGCCGGGGTGTTTGCCTACGCGGTGGGGCAGAGCCTGGGCAACATCACGCTGCTGGCGACGCTGGTGTTGGTGGCGGGCATGTGCGTCAACGGTGCGCAATCGGCGATGCCGTCGCTGGCGGCGCGGTTTTATCCGACCCAAGGCCGGGCGACCGGTGTGTCGTGGATGCTCGGGATCGGCCGGTTCGGCGCGATTCTCGGGGCGTGGATGGGCGCGACCCTGTTGGGGTTGGGCTGGAATTTCGAACAGGTGCTGACGGCGCTGGTGATTCCGGCGGGCCTGGCCACCGCAGCGGTGGTGATCAAGGGCCTGGTCAGTCACGCGGACGCGACCTGATATCGACGTCCTTCACTCCCGCACGCGGTGCGGGAGTGATCATTAGGCAGATAACAATCTGTTCGATAAACGAACACTCAGTCGATTATCGGATTGTTTGGCGAAAATCAGCGGCTTAATCTTCAGTGACTCCGGCGCAGAACCTCGCGCCTTTTTATCACTGGCGATTCATTACAAAAACAGGAGCCCGCTCCATGGCTGAGATCCTTTCGCTGCACGACGCGGTGAAGCAATTCGTCAACGACGGCGACACCGTCGCGCTCGAAGGCTTCACTCACCTGATCCCTACGGCGGCGGGTCATGAAATCATTCGTCAGGGCAAGAAAGATCTGACCTTGGTGCGGATGACGCCTGACCTGATCTACGACCAACTGATCGGTGCCGGCTGTGCACGCAAGCTGATCTTCTCCTGGGGCGGCAACCCTGGCGTGGGTTCGCTGCATCGTCTGCGCGACGCGGTCGAGAAACAATGGCCGCATGCGCTGGAAATCGAAGAACACAGCCATGCCGACCTGGCCAATGCCTACGTCGCCGGCGCCTCCGGCCTGCCATTCGCGGTGCTGCGGGCTTACGCCGGTTCCGACCTGCCGAAGGTCAACCCGCTGATCAAATCCGTGACTTGCCCGTTCACCGGTGAAGTGCTGGCGGCGGTGCCGTCGGTGCGTCCGGACGTGACCGTGATCCACGCCCAGAAGGCCGACCGTCAGGGCAACGTGCTGCTGTGGGGCATCCTCGGTGTGCAGAAAGAAGCCGCACTGGCCGCCAAGCGTTGCATCGTCACCGTCGAAGAAATCGTCGACAACCTCAACGCCCCGATGAACGCCTGCGTGCTGCCGACCTGGGCCTTGAGCGCGGTCTGCCATGTACCCGGTGGCGCGCATCCGTCCTACGCCCACGGTTACACCGAGCGTGACAACCGTTTCTATCAGGCGTGGGATCCGATCGCCCGCGACCGTGAGACGTTTACCGCGTGGATCAACGAATACATCCATGGCTGCGCTGACTTCAGCGAGTTCCAGGCCAAGTTGGCCGCTGCTTCGGAGGCCAAGTAATGACTTACACCACCAATGAAATGATGACCGTTGCGGCGGCCCGTCGCCTGAAGAACGGCTCGGTGTGCTTCGTCGGCATCGGCCTGCCGTCGAAAGCCGCCAACCTGGCGCGCCTGACCTCGTCGCCGGACGTGGTGCTGATCTACGAATCCGGCCCTATCGGCGCCAAACCCAGCGTGTTGCCACTGTCGATCGGTGACGGCGAACTGGCGGAAACCGCTGACACCGTCGTGCCGACCGGTGAGATTTTTCGCTACTGGCTGCAGGGCGGACGCATCGACGTCGGTTTCCTCGGCGCAGCCCAGGTCGACCGTTTCGGCAACATCAACACCACCGTGGTTGGCGACTATCACCAGCCGAAAGTGCGCCTGCCGGGTGCCGGCGGCGCGCCGGAGATCGCCGGTTCCGCCAAAAGCGTGCTGATCATCCTTAAACAGTCGGCGCGTTCGTTTGTCGACAAACTCGATTTCATCACCTCGGTCGGCCATGGCGAGGGCGGCGATTCGCGCAAACGTCTGGGCCTGCCGGGCGCCGGCCCGGTCGGGATCATCACTGACCTGTGCATCATGGAGCCGGAAGAGGGCACCCACGAATTCGTGGTCACCGCACTGCACCCGGGCGTGACCCGCGAGCAAGTGGTCGCCGCCACCGGTTGGGCGATCCGTTTTGCCGACAGCGTGGCCACCACCGCCGAACCGACCGAGGTCGAGCTGACCGCCCTGCGCGATCTTGAAGCCCGCACCGCAGCGGCCCACGGCCAGGCACCGGGAGAAGCATGATGCGCGACGTTTATATCTGCGATGCGATCCGTACGCCCATCGGTCGTTTTGGTGGTGGTTTGGCGGCAGTTCGCGCCGACGACCTGGCCGCCGTGCCGATCAAGGCCCTGATGGAACGCAACCCGTCGGTGGACTGGAGCGCCATCGACGAAGTATTCCTCGGCTGCGCCAACCAGGCCGGCGAAGACAACCGCAACGTGGCGCGCATGGCGCTGTTGCTGGCCGGTCTGCCGGAGAGCGTTCCGGGCGTCACCCTCAATCGCCTCTGCGCGTCGGGAATGGATGCCATCGGTACAGCGTTCCGCGCCATCGCCAGCGGCGAAATGGAGCTGGCGATTGCCGGTGGTGTCGAGTCGATGTCCCGCGCGCCGTTCGTGATGGGCAAGGCTGATGCGGCGTTTTCGCGCAACATGAAGCTGGAAGACACCACCATCGGCTGGCGTTTCATCAACCCGTTGATGAAGGCCCAGTACGGCGTCGATGCGATGCCGCAGACCGCCGACAACGTCGCCGACGATTACGAAATTTCCCGCGAGGATCAGGACGCTTTCGCCCTGCGCAGTCAGCAACGTACTGCCGCTGCCCAGGCTGCCGGCTACTTAGCCGAAGAAATCGTCGAAGTGCGGATCGCCCACAAGAAGGGCGAAACCGTGGTCAGCCAGGACGAACACCCTCGCGCCGACACCACGCTTGAAGCCCTGACCAAATTGAAACCGGTCAACGGCCCGGACAAGACCGTCACCGCCGGCAACGCTTCGGGCGTCAACGACGGTGCCGCCGCGCTGATTCTGGCCTCGGCGGAAGCGGTGAAAAAACACGGTCTGACCGCCCGCGCCAAAGTGCTGGGCATGGCCAGCGCCGGGGTCGCGCCACGGGTGATGGGCATCGGCCCGGTGCCGGCGGTGCGCAAACTCACTGAACGCCTCGGTGTGGCAGTCAGCGATTTCGATGTGATCGAACTCAACGAAGCGTTTGCCAGCCAGGGTCTGGCGGTATTGCGCGAGCTGGGGCTGGCGGACGACGCGGCCCAGGTCAACCCGAACGGCGGCGCGATTGCCCTCGGTCACCCGTTGGGCATGAGCGGCGCACGTCTGGTGCTGACCGCCCTGCATCAGCTGGAAAAGACCGGTGGCAAGAAAGGTCTGGCGACCATGTGCGTCGGTGTCGGCCAGGGTCTGGCCCTGGCCATCGAACGCGTCTGACGCAAGCCGTGACGAACAAGAACAGAGGAAAGCGAAATGACTGACAAGCCTGGTTACCGCCGCCCGCAGGAAGGCACCCAGCCGCCGTACCTGCACCCGAATTATCAATCCACCAATCTGCGCTCGCCGTCCAAGCCGTTGGTGTTTCTGCCGCACTCGCTGTCGGAAATCACCGGCCCGACCATCGGCGCCGAGCGTGTGGCCGACACTGATAACGATCTGACCGCCCAGCATCAGGGTGAACCGCTCGGCGAGCGGATCATCATTCACGGGCGTGTGCTCGACGAAGACGGTCTGCCGGTGCCGGGGATTCTGGTGGAGATCTGGCAGGCCAACGCCGCCGGTCGCTACAACCACGCCCGCGACCTGCACGACGCACCGCTGGACCCGAATTTCACCGGCACCGGCCGCACCGTGACCGACGCCGACGGCTGGTATCAGTTCCAGACCATCAAGCCCGGCGCCTATCCGTGGGGCAACCATCACAACGCCTGGCGCCCGGCCCACGTGCACTTCTCGCTGTTCGGGCCGAGCATCCTGACGCGCCTGGTTACGCAAATGTATTTCCCGGGCGACCCGCTGCTGCCGTACGACCCGATCTACAACTGCGTGCCGGACACCTCGGCCAAGGAACGCCTGATCGCCGCTTTCGATCTGGAAAAAACCATTCCGTCCTACGCCCTCGCTTATCGCTGGGACATCGTGCTGCGCGGCCGCGAAGCCACGCCGATGGAGAAATGAGATGACCCTGACTGCGACCACGTCCCACACCGTCGGGCCGTATTACCACATCGGCCTGACCTGGCTGAACCGTGAAAACCTCGCCAACGAACTGACCCTCGGCCAGCGCGTGGCGATCAGCGGGCAAGTGGTGGATGGCAACGGCGATGTCGTCAACGACGCCATGCTCGAAGTCTGGCAGGCCAACGCCGCCGGCAAATACGATCACCCGGAAGACGAGCAGGCCAAACCGCTCGACCCGAATTTCGAAGGCTTTGGCCGGGTGCCGGTGGACGCCGAAGGGCGCTTCCGTTTCACCACCATCAAGCCGGGCACGGTCGAAGGCCTGAAGGGCTCGACCCAGGCGCCGCATCTGGTGGTGCTGGTGTTCGCGCGCGGTCTGGTGAAGCACTTGCTGACGCGGATCTACTTCGAAGGCGATCCGGCGAACGTCAATGACCCGCTGCTCGAATGCGTACCGGCCGAGCGCCGCACCACGTTGCTGGCGAAGCCGGATGCGGCGGGGGTTTATCAGTGGAATGTGATTCTGCAGGGCACTGATGCGGAAACCGTGTTCTTCGATTATTGAAAGAACACCGATCGTTCCCGCGCAGAGTAGTGATCGTTCCCACGCTCCGCGTGGGAATGCATACCGTGACGCTCCGCGTCACAGTGGACGCAGAGCGTCCATGGCGGCATTCCCACGCAGAGCGTGGGAACGATCTGAGGTCCGTGTTGCTGATCCAATGTGGAACGGGACTGTTGCAAAGTGTGTCTAGACTCTCACTGTCCCTATCGAGTGAAAAACAATGACAACCCTCACCTCCCATTACACCGGTGAAGAGCGCAGCAAGCGCATCTTCGCCATTGTCGGCGCGTCGTCCGGCAACCTCGTCGAATGGTTCGACTTCTACGTCTACGCCTTCTGCGCGATTTATTTCGCCCCGGCGTTTTTCCCCTCCGACAACCCCACGGTGCAGCTGGTCAACACGGCAGGCGTCTTCGCCGCCGGGTTCCTGATGCGACCGATCGGCGGCTGGATTTTCGGCCGGGTGGCGGACAAGCACGGGCGCAAGAACTCGATGCTGATCTCGATCCTGATGATGTGCTTCGGCTCGTTGCTGATCGCCTGTCTGCCGACCTACAAGGACATCGGCGTCTGGGCGCCGCTGCTGCTGTTGTTCGCGCGTCTGCTGCAAGGCCTGTCGGTGGGTGGCGAGTACGGCACCACCGCGACCTACATGAGCGAAGTCGCGCTCAAGGGCCAGCGCGGGTTCTTCGCCTCGTTCCAGTACGTGACGCTGATCGGCGGGCAACTGCTGGCGGTATTGTTGGTGGTGATCCTGCAACAGTTCCTCACCGAAGAAGAATTGCGTGCCTACGGCTGGCGGATTCCGTTCGTGGTCGGTGCGGCCGCCGCGCTGATTTCGCTGTTCCTGCGCCGTTCGCTGAAAGAAACCACCAGCAAGGAAATGCGCGAGAACAAGGACGCCGGCAGCATCCGCGCACTGTTTCGCGACCACAAGGCCGCGTTCATCACCGTGCTCGGCTACACCGCCGGCGGCTCGCTGATTTTCTACACCTTCACCACGTATATGCAGAAGTACCTGGTGAACACCGCCGGCATGCACGCCAAGACCGCCAGCTACATCATGACCGGCGCGCTGTTCCTGTACATGTGCATGCAGCCGCTGTTCGGCATGCTCGCCGACAAGATCGGCCGGCGTAGCTCGATGCTCTGGTTCGGCGGCCTCGGTACGTTGTTCACGGTGCCGATCCTGCTCAGCCTGAAAAGTGTCGGCAGCCCGTTCCTGGCCTTTGTGCTGATTACCGTGGCGCTGGCGATCGTCAGTTTCTACACCTCGATCAGCGGTCTGGTGAAAGCCGAGATGTTCCCGCCGGAAGTCCGCGCCCTCGGCGTTGGTCTGGCGTATGCGGTGGCCAACGCGATCTTCGGTGGTTCGGCAGAATACGTCGCCCTGAGCCTGAAGGCCGGCGGGATGGAAAACGCGTTCTACTGGTATGTCACGATCATGATGGCCGTGGCGTTCCTGTTCAGCCTGCGCCTGCCCAAAGAAGCGAAGTATTTGCACCACGACCTTTAAAACCGATGCGCGCGGGCCACACCGGCCCGCGCCGGCAAGGACTGTTTATGACTCAGCGACCGGGCAATCAATTGTTCGATGCCTACTTTACTGCCCGCGATATGCGCGACGTGTTCTGCGATCAGGGCCGGGTGCAGGCGATGCTCGACTTCGAAGCGGCGCTGGCCCGGGCCGAAGCGCGGGTCGGGTTGATTCCGGCAAATGCTGTCGTGTCTATCGAAAACGCCTGCCGCGCCGGGCTGTTCGATTTCGCAGCGCTGGGCGAGGCGATTGCCACGGCCGGCAACTCGGCGATTCCACTGGTCAAGGCATTGGGCAAACAGATCGCTGCGACCGATGCCGAAGCCGAGCGCTACGTGCATCTGGGCGCCACCAGCCAGGACGTGATGGATTCCGGGCTGGTGCTGCAATTGCGTCAGGCGCTGGCGTTGATTGAAGGGGAACTGGCGCAACTGGCCGACTCGTTCGCCATTCAGGCGCAGCGCCACGCCGCGACGCCACTGGCCGGGCGTACCTGGCTGCAACACGCGACCCCGGTCACCCTAGGGATGAAAATCGCCGGTTGGCTCGGCGCGATCACTCGCAGTCGTCAGCGTCTGCGCGAGCTCAAGCCGCGACTGCTGGTGCTGCAATTCGGCGGCGCGTCCGGCACCCTCGCGGCGCTCGGCGAACAGGCATTGCCGATTGCCCGGGCGCTGGCAGAAGAACTGCAACTGACCCTGCCGGAACAACCGTGGCATACCCAGCGTGATCGCATCGTCGAGTTCGGCGCGGTGCTCGGCCTGATCGCCGGCAGCCTCGGCAAATTCGGCCGCGACATCAGCCTGTTGATGCAGACCGAAGCGGCGGAAGTGTTCGAACCGTCGGCGCCGGGCAAGGGGGGTTCCTCGACCATGCCGCACAAGCGCAATCCGGTGGGCGCCGCGGTGTTGATCGGCGCCGCCACCCGCGTGCCGGGGCTGGTCTCGACACTGTTCAGCGCCATGCCCCAGGAACACGAACGCAGCCTCGGTTTGTGGCACGCCGAATGGGAAACCCTGCCGGACATCTGCTGCCTGGTGTCGGGTGCGCTGCAACAGGCGCGGTTGCTGGCCGACGGTCTGGAGGTTGATGCCGGGCGCATGGCCCGCAACCTGGAACTGACCCAAGGTCTGGTGCTGGCCGAAGCAGTGAGCATCGTGCTCGCGCAACGGGTCGGCCGCGACACTGCGCATCATTTGCTCGAACAATGCTGCAAACGAGCGGTGGCCGAACAGCGCCACTTGCGGGCGGTACTCGGTGACGAGCCGCAAGTGACCGCCGAACTGAGCGCAACCGAACTGGATCATCTGCTCGATCCCGCCCATTACCTCGGTCAGGCGCAGGTCTGGGTCGAGCGAGCGGTGGCCGAACACAACGCATTGTCTGACTGAAAGGAGAGGGCTGTGGCTTTCGTTCAACTCGCCGATGGCGAACTGCATTACACATTGGAAGGCCCGGCCGATGCGCCGGTGCTGGTGCTGTCGAACTCGCTGGGCACCGACCTGCATATGTGGGACGTGCAGATGCCGGCCTTCACCGAACATTTTCGCGTGCTGCGTTTTGATACGCGCGGGCACGGCCAGTCGCTGGTGACGCCGGGCCCTTACAGCATCGAGCAACTGGGTCGCGACGTGCTGGCGCTGCTGGATGCGCTGCACATTGAACGCGCGCATTTCTGCGGTCTGTCGATGGGCGGGTTGATCGGCCAGTGGCTGGGGATCAACGCCGGCCAGCGTCTGAACAAACTGATCGTCTGCAATACCGCCGCAAAAATTGGCGACCCGTCAGTCTGGAACCCACGCATCGAAACCGTGCTGCGCGACGGCCCGGCGGCGATGGTCGCGTTGCGCGATGCCTCGATTGCCCGCTGGTTTACCCCGGACTTTTCTGCCGCCAATCCGGCAGCCGCCAAGCAGATTACCGACATGCTGGCCGCGACCAATCCTGAAGGTTATGCCGCCAACTGCGCGGCGGTGCGCGATGCGGATTTCCGTGAGCAGTTGTCGTTGATCAAGGCGCCGCTGCTGGTGATCGCCGGTACCGAAGATGCGGTGACGCCACCCTCCGGCGGGCATTTCATTCAGGAGCATGTGCGCGGTGCCGAGTACGCCGAGTTTTATGCGGCGCACCTTTCCAACGTTCAGGCCGGCGACGCGTTCAGCGACCGCGTGCTGATCTTTTTGCTGGCCGATTGAGGGGATTTCCGTGGACGAGAAACAACGTTACGACGACGGCATGCAAGTGCGCCGCGCGGTGCTCGGCGACGCTCACGTCGATCGCAGCCTGACCACGCTGACCGAGTTCAACTCGGAGTTCCAGGAGATGATCACCCGTCACGCCTGGGGGGATATCTGGACCCGCCCGGGCCTGCCACGCCACACCCGCAGCCTGATCACCATCGCCATGCTGATCGGCATGAACCGCGAAGGTGAACTGAAGTTGCACCTGCGGGCGGCGGCCAACAATGGCGTGAGCCGTGGCGAGATCAAGGAAGTGATCATGCAGAGCGCAATCTACTGTGGGATTCCGGCGGCGAATGCGACGTTCCATCTGGCCGAATCGGTGTGGGATGAGCTGGGTGTCGAATCCCGGGATTGACGGCGACTGAGCGGACGCCATCGCTAGCAGGCTAGCTCCCACAGTGAAATGCGGTCCATTGTGGGAGCTAGCCTGCTAGCGATGGCGGTATTTGCCGCGCCGATTCAAACCTTGGCGACAATGAAAATCCGCTTGAACGCAAACAACGTATGGCCGTTTTTTTCCTGCGGATAATGCGCGTGCACCCGCATCAGGTAGTGATAAATGAAGCGCGCCTGTTCCTCTGACGTCAGTCCCTGCATCACCGGCCGTAGCGCCGACACTTTTACCCAGTCATAAACCGGCGACTTGCCGCCAACGACCTGCAACTGCTCGGTTTCCCAGATATCCAGCGACCGGGTCAGCGGCGCGAGCAATCGGTAGTAATCCTCCAGCGGCAACAACGGCCGCGCCGCCATGCGCTGGCGCAATTGCGCAGTGCCGATGGGGCGCCCGCAGGGTCCGGCATCGTCGAGGGTGTCGAGCATCAGCCGATACCACAGCGCATCGCGCCAGTCCGGAATATGCGCGGCCAGACAACCGCCGGGGTTGAGGTGTCGAAGCAGTCCCGGCAACAGCGTTTGATGGTCATCGATGAAATGCAGCACGGCCGCGGCGAACAGCAGGTCGGCCGGCTTGCGGGGTTTCCAGTGTTGCAGCTCGGCGTGTTGCCAGCGCGCCTTGATCGGCAGACAACGGGCGACCTGAAGCATGTCTTTCGAACTGTCGATGCCTTTGAGATTTGCCTGCGGCCAGCGATTGGCCAGAACCTTCGTGGCAATCCCGGTGCCGCAACCGAGGTCATAAATGCGTTGAGGATTGTCCAGCTCGACGCGGCCGAGCAGTTCATCGACCGGTTGTTGCCTGAGACGGGAAAACTGCTCGTACGCCCTGGCATCCCAGTCTTTGTCGACGGGAGCGGGGTTGAGTCGGGTGATCATGAGGTCGTCCTCCAGTGATCAGCAGGGTCTTCCGATGACAACCTGGCCAAGTCTTGAGGACCGACATCAACAGATAACGGAAGCGAAGAGGGTGGAGCACCTGAGTCCTTCAGGTGGATCCACTCTACGCGTCGGCTGGCGCCGTACCATTAATCCTGACGGATGGTGCTGAGCCTTAGAGCAGGCTGATCGGATAGCTGACGATCAGACGGTTCTCGTCGAACTCGTTGTTGCTGAAGTCACGGCGCATGGTCGAGTTGCGCCATCTGACGTTCAGGTCCTTGAGTGCGCCGCTTTGCACGGTGTAGCCCAGTTCCGATTCGCGGCCCCATTCCTTGCCGTCGGTGATGGTCCCGGTGTGCACGTTGTCGCCGCTGATGTAGCGGTTCATCAGGGTCAGGCCGGGCACGCCGAGGGCGGCGAAGTTGTAGTCGTGGCGCAGTTGCCAGGAACGTTCCTGCGCGTTGTCGTAGCTTGAGTTGTAGCTGTCGTTGGCGAGCGTTCCGCCGCTGGTGCCGTTGACCCGCATCCAGGCGCTGTCGCCCGTGAGTTTTTGCAGGCCGACGTAGAAGGTGTTGCCGCCGTATCGCGCGGAGAACATCCCCGACCAGGTCTTGTTGTCGAGGTCGCCGGCGCGAGCACTGCCGTCGTCCTTGCCGTAGAAGAAACCGAGGTTGGCGCCCAGGGTCCAGTCGCCGATTGGCTGGCTGTGGATCAGGTTGACGTACTGCTGGCTGTAAATGTCCTTGAGTTCGGCGTTCCACAGACCGATCTGCGTGCGCTTGTCGTTGAACACGTATTCGCCGCCCTGGAAGTTGAAGCGATCCGAGGTGAACGCCGCTTTGCCGAACATCGACATGTCGCTCATGCTGCTGTCGTCGCGGGGGCTGTTGGCGCGGAACTGGCCGCCGTAGAGGGTCAGGCCGTCGATTTCCTTCGAGGTGATCTGGCCGCCGCGAAAGGTTTGGGGCAGCGAGCGACCGTCGTCCGAACGCAGGATCGGCAGCACCGGCATCCACTCGCCGACCTTCACTTCGGTCTGCGACAGCCTGGCCTTGAACGCCACGTTGGTGCGGCCGAAGGTGTCCGCCGGACGCCCGTCATGATCCAGCGGCAATGCCTGGGTGCCGCCGGTGCCTTTGCCGCCGTCGAGCTTCACCGAGTACAACCCCAGCACATCCATGCCGAACCCGACGGTGCCCTGGGTGAAACCGGACTTGGCGTCGAGGATGAAGTTCTGCGTCCACTCTTCAGCCTTGCCCTGAGCCTTGGTCGGGTTGGTGAAGTTGCGGTTGATGTAGAAGTTGCGCAGGTTCAGGTTGACCTTGGCCCCTTCGGTGAAACCGGCTTCTTCAGCCGCAGCGGGCAGCGCGACGCCGGCCAGGGCGAGGGCGATCAGGCCGGGAAGTGCGTAGGGCGCAGGGGACGTTGTCATGGGCTCGGGTCTCTCTTGTTTTTTTGGGCGAACGGGGGCGCTGCGGCCGTTTCTGAGGCGCAGGAATTCAATGGAATCAGGGGGCGAAGCGGCGGCGATCAGCCGGATGGAGCAGGGCGCGGGAGCATGGTGTCGAACCTGTTGTTATTGGTTTTGTGGCTCAAATGGTGCGGGGCGCGGGCGAGGCGATTCAATCGGCGAAAGTGGAATTCGGGCGATTATCGAACGCAAGATTGGCAGGCAACAAAAAACCCGCCAAATCGGCGGGCTTCTTGTGTTCACCGGATGATCAGAACAACTTCATCTTCGGCGCTTCTTCCTTGAGCGGCTCGTTCTGCGCGGTCTGCGCATTCCAGCCACCGCCCAGGGCCTTGTACAGGTTGACCGCACTGGTCAGCTGCGCGAGGCGGTCGGTGATCAGCGATTGTTGCGCGCTGAACAGCTGACGCTGGGCATCGAGGAAGGTCAGGTTGCTATCGACGCCGATGCGATAGCGACGTTCGGCCAGGCGGTAGTAATCCTGGTTGGCCTGAACGAAGTCACGCTGCGCCTGCAACTGCTCGGTATAGGTCTGGCGGGCGGCCAGGCCGTCGGCGACTTCCTGGAAGGCCGTTTGAATGGACTTCTCGTAGTTCGCCACGCCAATGTCCTTCTGGATCTTGGCGTAGTCGAGGCTGGCGCGCAGGCTGCCGGCGTTGAAGATCGGCAGGTTGATCTGCGGCTGGAACAGCCACGTGCCCGAACCGCCCTTGAACAGGCCGGACAGGTCCGGGCTCAGGCTGCCCGCGTTGGCGGTCAGGCTGATGCTCGGGAAGAACGCTGCACGGGCCGCGCCGATGTTGGCGTTGGCCGCCTTCAGGTTGTACTCGGCCTGAAGGATGTCCGGACGACGTTGCAGCAGATCCGACGGCAGACCGGCCGGCACGTCGGCCAGCAGGTCATCCGACAGCGGCTTGGCCGCTTGCAGGTTGGCCGGCACGCCGGTGCCGAGCAGCAGGGTCAGGCTGTTTTCGTCTTGAGCGACCTGACGGGTGTAACGCGCCAATTGTGCCCGGGCGTTTTCAACCGAGGTGCGCGACTGCGCCAGGTCCAGCGCCGAGGCCACACCGACTTCGTTGCTGCGGCTGGTCAGCTTGTAGCTTTCCTCGAAGGCACCGAGGGTGTCCTGCGTCAGCTTCAGCAGTTCCTTGTCGGCCTGCCAGGTCAGGTAGGCGTTGGCCACGCTGGCCACCAGGCTGATCTGGGTGCTGCGGCGCGCTTCTTCGGTGGCGAAGTATTGTTGCAGCGCTTGTTCGCTCAGGCTGCGAACCCGACCGAACAGGTCGAGTTCGTAGGCGCTGATGCCGACGGTGGCGGAATAGGAGCTGGTGATCGTCGAATCACCGGTCTGCGACGCACGGGCCGGAACCCGCTGACGGCTGCCGCTGGCGTTGGCCGACACGGCCGGGAACAGGTCGGCACGCTGGATGCGGTATTGAGCCGCGTAGGCGTCGATGTTCAGCGCCGCGACGCGCAGGTCGCGGTTGTTTTCCAGGGCGACCTGGATCAGCTGTTGCAGGGCAGGGTCATGGAAAAACTGCTTCCAGCCCTGCTCGGCAGCGGCCTGCGCCGGTGCCTGGGCCGGCGAGTACGCCGGGCCCTGCGGGAACTGCGCGGCCACCGGTGCTTCAGGCTGCTGATAATCCGGTATCAGCGAGCAACCGCTCAGCACGAAGGCGGCGACTGCGATGGAGAGTAGCGACTTGCTCATTGGCCAGCCTCTTTAGGAGTTTCTATGGCGTCATCCTTGCCGGCGTTTTTGCGCTGACCCATGGACGACACAGTGACGAAGAACAGTGGAACCCAGAAAATCGCCAGGATCGTTGCGGTGAGCATACCGCCAATCACGCCGGTACCGATCGCGTGTTGACTGCCCGAACCTGCGCCGGTGGAGATAGCCAACGGTACAACACCGAGGACGAAGGCCAGCGACGTCATGATGATCGGTCGCAGACGCATGCGGCAGGCTTCGATGGCCGCATCGCGCAGACTGCGTCCCTGCTCGTGCAATTCCTTGGCGAACTCGACGATCAGAATGGCGTTTTTAGCCGCCAGACCAATGGTCGTCAACAGACCCACCTGGAAGTAAACGTCGTTCGACAGACCGCGCAGGCTGGTGGCCATCAGCGCACCGATGATCCCCAGTGGTACCACGAGCATGACCGCGATCGGAATCGACCAGCTTTCATACAGCGCCGCCAGACACAGGAACACCATCAGCAGCGACAGGGCGTACAGCGCCGGAGCCTGCGAGCCGGACAGTCGTTCTTCGTACGACAGACCGGTCCACGAGATACCCACGCCGGCCGGCAGTTTCTTGGCAATCGCCTCGACTTCGGCCATCGCTTCACCGGTGGAATAACCCGGAGCCGGGGCACCGAGGATCTCGACCGCTTCAACGCCGTTGTAACGCGCCAGTTTCGGCGAACCGTAGATCCACTCGCCCTTGGCGAACGCGGAGAACGGAACCATGGTGCCGCTGGCGTTGCGCACGTACCACTTCTTCAGGTCTTCAGGGCTCATGCGCGAGTCTGGCCGGCCCTGCACGTACACCTTCTTCACCCGACCACGGTCGATGAAGTCGTTGACGTAGCTACTGCCCAGCGCAATCGACAGAGTGTTGTTGATGTCGGCGATGGTAATGCCCAGGGCACTGGCCTTCTCGTCATCGATTTCCAGCTGGAATTGCGGCTCGTCGTTCAGACCGTTCGGACGGACCTGCGTGAGCACCTTGCTCTGCGCGGCCATGCCGAGGAACTGGTTGCGTGCGGCCATCAACTTCTCGTGGCCGATACCGGCGCGGTCCTGCAGGAACACGTCGAAACCGGTGGCGTTACCCAGCTCCAGTACTGCCGGCGGGGCGAAGGCGAACACCATCGCATCGCGGAAGCTGAAGAAGTGCTGCTGGGCGCGGGCGGCGAGTTTGAACACGCTGTTGTCGGCGTTACGTTCGTCCCACGGCTTGAGCATGATGAACGCCATACCCGAGCTCTGGCCACGCCCGGCGAAGTTGAAGCCGGTCACGGTGAACACCGAGGCTACTGCGTCGCCTTCACCGCCGTCCTTGGTCGGACGCAGCAGGAATTCACGCATTTCATCCACCACCACCTGAGTGCGCTGGGCACTGGAACCGGCTGGCGTCTGAACCTGGGCGAACAGAACGCCCTGGTCTTCTTCCGGCAGGAACGCGGTCGGAATGCGGGTGAACAGCCAGATCATGCCGACCACGATCAGCAGGTAGGCCAGCAGATACGGTGCCTTGCGCGACAGCATGTTGCCGACACCGCGCTCGTAGCTGTTGACGCCACGGTCGAAGTTGCGGTTGAACCAGCCGAAGAAACCTTTTTTCGGCGCGCCGTGCTCACCGTGCGGAATCGCCTTGAGCATGGTGGCGCACAGCGCCGGGGTGAAGATCAGCGCGACCAGTACCGACAACGCCATGGCCGACACGATGGTGATCGAGAACTGCTTGTAGATCACACCGGTGGAGCCGCTGAAGAACGCCATCGGCAGCAATACCGCCGACAGAACGAGGGCGATACCAACCAGGGCGCCCTGGATCTGGCCCATGGATTTCTTGGTCGCTTCCTTCGGTGACAAGCCTTCTTCGCTCATCACCCGCTCGACGTTTTCCACCACGACGATGGCGTCGTCCACCAGCAAGCCGATGGCCAATACCATACCGAACATGGTCAGGGTGTTGATGCTGAAACCGGCCGCCGCGAGGATGCCGAACGTACCGAGCAATACCACCGGCACGGTCATCGTGGTGATGACGGTGGCGCGGAAGTTCTGCAGGAACAGGAACATCACCAGGAACACCAGTGCAATCGCTTCGACCAGGGTGTGAACCACGCCTTTGATCGACTCGGTCACCACCGGAGTGGTGTCATACGGGAACACCACTTCCATCCCTTGCGGGAAGAACGGCTTGAGGCTGTCGATGGTGTTGCGCAGTGCTTTTGCAGTGTCGAGGGCGTTGGCACCGTTGGCCAGTTTCACAGCCAGACCGGAAGCCGGGCTGCCGTTGAACTGGGCGCTGATCGCATAGTTCTCGCCACCAAGGCCGACGTCGGCGACGTCTTTGAGGCGAACCTGCGAGCCGTCCTTGTTGACCTTGAGCAGAATTTCTTTGAACTGCTCGGCGGTCTGCAGACGAGTCTTGCCGATGATCGTGGCGTTCAGTTGCTGGCCCTGCACGGCAGGCAAGCCGCCGAGTTGACCGGACGAAACCTGGACGTTCTGCGCCGCAATCGCGGTTTTCACGTCGACCGGGGTCAGGTTGAAGTTGTTCAACTTGGCCGGGTCGAGCCAGATGCGCATCGCGTACTGGGCACCGAAGACCTGGAAGTCGCCGACACCGGCGGTCCGCGAGATCGGGTCCTGCATGTTCGACACGATGTAGTTGGACAGGTCGTCCTTGGTCATGCTGCCGTCACGCGACACCACCCCGATCACCAGCAGGAAGTTCTTCACTGCCTTGGTCACGCGGATACCCTGTTGCTGCACTTCCTGCGGCAGCAGCGGGGTGGCCAGGTTCAGCTTGTTCTGGACCTGGACCTGAGCGGTGTCGGAGTTGGTGCCTTGCTCGAAGGTCGCGGTGATGGTCATGCTGCCGTCGGAGTTACTTTCCGAGGACACATAACGCAGGTTGTCGATACCGTTGAGCTGCTGCTCGATCACCTGGACCACGGTGTCCTGAACCGTCTGTGCCGAAGCACCCGGGTAGGTCACGGAGATTGCAATGGCCGGTGGCGCAATGCTCGGGTACTGGTTGATCGGCAGTTTCAGGATCGAAAGTGCCCCGACCAGCATGATCACCAGGGCAATTACCCAGGCGAAAATCGGACGGTCGATGAAAAATTTTGACATGGATTACTCCCCTTTGCCGCCGGCGGCTTTGTCAGCTGCCTGAGCGGGGGCCGGGTTCTTGTTGCCGACGTTGGTGGCTTCGGTCGCTTTGACCTCAACACCCGGTTTGACGAATTGCAGCCCTTCGGTGATCAGACGATCGCCGGCCTTCAGGCCGTCTTCGATCAGCCACTGGCTGCCGACGGTGCGGCTGGCCTTGAGCTGACGCAGTTCGACCTTGTTGTCCGGGCCGACGACCAGCGCGGTCGGGGTGCCTTTGAGGTCGCGAGTCACGCCTTGTTGCGGTGCGAGGATCGCGGCGCTGTTCACACCGGCCTGCAACTGCGCGTGGACGAACATGCCCGGCAGCAGGGTGTGATCCGGGTTCGGGAACACAGCGCGCAGGGTCACGGAACCGGTGGTCTGATCGACCGACACTTCGGAGAATTCCAGCTTACCGTCGAGCTTGTACTGGCTGCCGTCTTCCAGGGTCAGCTTGACCGCAGCGGCGTTGTCGCCGGCTTTTTGCAGACGGCCGCTTTCCAGTTCGCGGCGCAGTTCCAGCAACTCGACCGAGGACTGGGTGACGTCGACGTAGATCGGGTCCAGTTGCTGGATCACGGCCATCGCATCAGTCTGGCCGCTGCTGACCAGCGCGCCTTCGGTTACCGAGGAACGGCCGATACGACCGGAGATCGGTGCGTAGACCTTGGTGTAGCGCACGTTGATCTGTGCTGTCTGCAACGACGCTTCCGATTGCAGGCGGTTGGCCACGGCGGTGTCGTATTCCTGACGGCTGACGGCCTGCTCGTCGACCAGTTGCTTGTAGCGGTCGGAGATCGACTTGGTCGAACGCAGGTTGGCTTCGGCGCTTTTCAGGGTCGCTTCATAGACCGACGGATCGATCTGATACAGCTGCTGGCCGGCTTTGACATCGCCGCCTTCCTTGAACAGACGCTTGAGAATGATGCCGTTGACCTGCGGACGAACTTCGGCGATGCGGAACGCGCTGGTGCGGCCCGGCAATTCGGAAGTCAGGGTAAAGGCTTGTGGTTGCAGAGTGACGACGCCGACCTGAGGAGGTGGTGCGGCGGGAGCCGCCTCTTCCTTTTTACATCCGCTGAGCAGCGATGCCAGGGCGACGGCAGTGACCAGAGCGGTAACAGCTGGCTTGAATTGCATGAAGATCCTCGGGTCAGGCGCGCGAAAAGCGCACAAGAAGTGTGGAAGGGTAAAAAAGGGTTACCGGGTGGATAAGTAGCTTGCTAAGGAATATACTTACGTTCATGGTTGTTTGTAAACACCTTGGCGTCGTATCCACCCTGTTACAAAAGTCGTCGCAAGGTCTGAAATTGTAGGCCGGGGAGCCGATCCGCGAGAGATCAACCCTTTTTTATTCAGCGGATATTCAGCCATCCCTGAAACATCCTGTTTGAGGTTTTACTGCCATGGTCCGTCGTACCAAAGAGGAAGCTCAGGAAACGCGCAGCCAGATTCTCGAAGCGGCCGAGAAGGCCTTCTATGAGCGGGGCGTGGCCCGCACGACTCTGTCGGACATCGCCACCCTGGCCGGGGTGACGCGCGGTGCCATCTACTGGCACTTCAGCAACAAGGCCGATCTGCTGCAAGCCATGCTCGATACCCTGCATGAGCCGCTGGACGAACTGGCCAAAGCCAGCGAAAGCGAGGACGAACCCGATCCGCTGGGCTGCATGCGCAAATTGCTGATTCATTTGTTTCATCAAGTTGCGCTGGACCCGAAGACCCGGCGTATCAACGAAATTCTGTTTCATAAGTGCGAATTCACCGATGAAATGTGCGATCTGCGCCAGCAGCGCCGGACCGCCAGCCTCGATTGCAATGTGCGGATCGCGCTGACATTGAGTAATGCGGTCAATCGTGGGCAGTTGCCGGCAGACCTCGACACTGCCCGGGCAGCCATCAGCATTCACGCCTATATCGACGGCCTCCTTTATGGATGGCTGTTGGCGCCGGACAGCTTCGAACTGTACGCCGAGGCCGAGCGCTGGGTCGATACCGGGCTGGATATGCTGCGCCTGAGCCCCAGCCTGCGCAAATGAAACAAAATTCGTTATTGGATCAGTTTGTGTCAATGACGGAGGAGGGTGAAGATCCCTGTTCACTCGCCCCGCTGCAATGGGATGCTTTTATATACCTCTGCGGCGCGGGTTGATATGTAGCGAGCTACGTATTTTGTAGGGATTTTGTGTCGAGCCTGTGAACGAATGTGAGCGCCTGGTTTGTGGGGGGCCAAGAAAAAGCCCGCTTGGCAAGGCGGGCTCTTCGAGTCTGTTACGACTTCACCTTTCTGTGTTTCGCAAGAGGCTTGTCGGCTTTAGCGCTCAATCTTTTAAGAATCCATTGGGCATTCTTGAATCTGTGCAGACTTACCACAAAGGCATGTGGGCCTCTGGACTTGGCCTTCGGCACTCCACCTCCGGCAATCAAGGTCAAGGAGGCTTTACGCTCCATTCTCTCTTGCTCGGATCTGAATGAATTCATTTCATCAACATCTTCAAAGCTGCAGCTTTCGTACGCTTCTACCGGCTCCTTACGATCAAGTTTTCTCGCAAGCGAAGTCATACGGGCGAAAAAATCCTCTTCGGTTTCGTGCCTGATGATTGTCTTCATTTGCTTTTCCTCTGTTTCAAATATTGATGCCATTGGTCCTGAAATAATTCAAGTGTCCTCTCCAGGGATTCGAACTCGACTGGGACATAAACGCCCATGTCATGTTTATGATGCTCCCCATGAGCATTGTCGTAGCCTATCACCCGGCCATTGTCCACGGGACAGATCGTGTCGTTGATGTAGGCCATGCTATACGTGATGACTTGACCAGTTTCTGCATTTTTCAGGTATTGAATCCGTATCTGGCCGTTGCCTTTTCTATCGGGGATTACAAAAGAATCATCAAAGCGTTCAAGCCTGGGTTCCTTTTTCTTGCCACCTTTCTTCGCTGCCATGTTCGAGCCGATTGCCTCATAAGAGTCGCGTACTGCCCTGCCGCGGGCCAACGATCTTATTGCATGGTCCGGATGCGGGGTGAAAACAACTGTTCCAGAAGTTTGCATCAGCCCCCCCAGGGTTAGTTGCGAAGTGATTTTCCTCTCAAATAAAAAGCCCCCGACTCTCGCGAGTCGGGGGCTTTTGTGTTTCTGCGGTGTGGCTTACAGCGTCGGGTAGTCGAGGTAGCCGACCGCGCCTTTGCCGTAGAAGGTTTCCGGATGCGGTTCGTTCAGCGGTGCGTCGGCTTTCAAGCGGGCTGGCAGGTCCGGGTTGGCAATGAACGGGATGCCGAATGCCACGGCGTCAGCCTTGCCCTCGGCCAGCCACGCGTTGGCGCTGTCCTTGGTGAAGCGCTCGTTGGCGATGTATGCGCCGCCGAAGGCTTCTTTCAGTTGTGGGCCGAGGCTGTCGGCGCCTTCTTTCTCGCGGGAGCAGATGAAGGCGATGCCACGCTTGCCCAGTTCGCGAGCGACGTAGGTAAAGGTCTCGGCCAGGTTGTCGTCGCCCATGTCATGGGAGTCGGCGCGCGGTGCCAGGTGTACGCCAACACGACCGGCGCCCCAGACTTCGATCGCGGCATCGGTCACTTCCAGCAGCAGACGGGCACGGTTTTCCAGGGAGCCGCCGTAGATGTCGGTGCGCTGGTTGGTGCTGCTTTGCAGGAACTGGTCTAGCAGGTAGCCGTTGGCGCCGTGGATTTCCACGCCGTCGAAACCGGCCGCCTTGGCGTTCTCTGCACCAACGCGGTAGGCGTCGACGATGTCGGCGATTTCAGCAGTTTCCAGTGCACGCGGGGTTGGATAGTCGGCCAGCGGGCGAACCAGGCTGACGTGGCCTTTAGGCTGGATGGCGCTCGGTGCAACCGGCGCTTCGCCGTTCAGGTACGACGGGTGGGAAACCCGGCCGACGTGCCACAGTTGCAGGACGATCTTGCCGCCGGCAGCGTGAACGGCCTTGGTCACGTTGGTCCAGCCGCGCACCTGGTCGTTGGACCAGATTCCGGGGGTGTCCGGGTAGCCGACGCCCATCGGGGTCACCGAGGTGGCTTCGCTGAGGATCAGGCCGGCCGAGGCGCGTTGTACGTAGTACTCGGCCATCAGCGCGTTCGGTACGCGGCCTTCGTCGGCGCGGCAGCGGGTCAGCGGCGCCATGATGATGCGGTTGGACAGCTCGAGGTCGCCCAGTTTGATCGGATCGAAAATTGTTGCCATGAGATACAACCCTCGTGAGGTAAGTGAGTGAATCAGTTAGCGGTGGCCAGCTCGGGATTGCCGTTCTGGCGGAATGTGATCAGGGTCACCAGCAGGGCCAGGACCGCGAGTGCTGCGGCGGCGAGAGGCACGCTGGTCAGGCCGTAGCCGTGGGCGATGACGCTGCCGCCGACCCAGGCGCCGAGGGCGTTGCCGACGTTGAAGGCGCCGATGTTCAGGGTCGAGACCAGGTTCGGTGCGGCCTGGCCGTAGGTCACGACGTTCACTTGCAGGGCAGGCACGGCGGCGAAGCACGCGGTAGCCCAGAGGAACAGGGTGATTTCGGTCGGGATCAGCGCGATGCTGGTCCAGGTCAGTACGGTGGAGGTCACGGCCATGGCGATGAACACGCCGATCAGCGTGGCGGCCAGGCCTTTGTCGGCCAGTTTGCCGCCGATGATGTTGCCGACGGTCAGGCCCAGGCCGATGAGCATCAGGGTCCAGGTCACGCCACGAGGCGAGACGCCGGTGACATCGCCCAGCAGCGGCGCGACGTAAGTGAACAGGGTGAACACCGAGGCGGCGAACAGCGCGGTCATGCTCAGGGACAGCCAGATTCCGGCGCCTTTGAGCGCGGCCAGTTCGGCACGCATGTCGAGTTTTTCTTCGTCACGTTTGGCCGGCAGGAAGCGGATCAGGCCGATCAGCGCGATCACACCGATCACGGTCACTGCCCAGAAGGTCGAGCGCCAACCGGCTTCCTGACCGAGCGCGGTGCCCAGCGGTACGCCCAGCACGTTGGCCAGGGTCAGGCCGGTAAACATCAGGGCCACGGCCGAGGCGCGTTTGTTCGGCGCCACCAGGTTGGCCGCGACCACCGAACCGATGCCGAAGAACGCACCGTGGCAGAGGGCGGTAACCACTCGGGCAAACATCAGCACCTCGTAGTCAGTGGCGATGGCGCAGAGCAGGTTGCCGATAATGAAGATGCCCATCAGCGTTACCAGTGCAGCCTTGCGCGGCAGTTTTGCAGTGGCCATTGCCATGAACGGTGCACCAATCGCCACGCCCAGGGCGTAGCCGGTCACCAGCCAGCCGGCGCCGGGAATCGACACACCGAGGTCGGCCGCCACATTGGGCAGCAGGCCCATGATGACGAACTCGGTGGTGCCGATGGCGAAGGCGCTCAAGGCGAGTATGAGTAGCGAGAGGGGCATCGTTGGTTCCTTTTGGCTGGCTGACGTTAAGGGTCAGAGCTCTTTGCTGAGGGTGCTGAGGAACGCCTGGATCACGTCCTCGTTGCGTTTGAAAAAGTGCCACTGGCCGGCTTTCTGGCTGCTGATCAGTCCTGCCCGTTGCAGGGTGGCCAGGTGGGCGGAAACGGTCGATTGCGACAGGCCGCAACGTTGATCGATCTGCCCGGCGCAGATGCCGTACTCGTGGTTGTGGATCTGTTCCGGAAACTGGGCTTTCGGGTCTTTCAGCCAGTTGAGGATGTCTCGCCGTACTGGGTGTGCCAGGGCTTTTATTATTTCGTCGAGGTCAATGTTCATGGCTGGGTGCTCGTGATGTGTGTAGCGCTATATCGCGATGAGGCGAACTTTAAATCGGTACTTCGCGATATACCAATATGAATTTGATCTGATGACCGCATAAATCGGTATATCGGGTTATAACGATATGTGAGGTGTAAACAAACGCGGGCGCGGTGCTAAGCTGCGCCCATGAACTATCTCGCACATTTACACCTCGGTGGCCAGCGCCCCGGTCAACTGCTTGGCAGTCTGTATGGCGATTTCGTCAAAGGGCGGCTGCAAGGGCAGTTCGACCCGGAGATCGAAGCGGCGATTGCCCTGCATCGACAGATCGACGTGTTCACTGATCGCCATCCATTGGTGGACGCTTCACTGGCGCGGTTTTCCACGACTCGCCGCCGTTACGCGGGCATCGTTCTCGACGTGTTTTTCGACCATTGTCTGGCGCGGGACTGGACGCAATACGCCGACCGGCCGCTCGGCCAATTCACCACCGACGTTTATCGCGTGCTGTCCAGCGAGCGGCAATTGCCCGAGCGCCTGGCGAAGATCGCCCCGCACATGGTCGCCAATGACTGGTTGGGTTCGTATCAGCAATTCGAAGTGCTGGAGCAGGTGTTGCGCGGGATCTCCCGGCGCCTGACCCGGCCTGAAGAACTGGCGGGGGCGATGGAGGAATTGCGCCGGTTGTACGAACCGTTGAGCGAGGACTTTCGTTTGTTCTACCCACAGCTGCAGGACTTTGCCGGCCGGCAGCTGTAGGCAGGCTTCGCCGATCAGGCCGCGATCAGATCGCGGGCGTGTTGCGCTTCGACCGGTTTGAGCACATCACCGAACAAGGCTTTCTGCACCGCTTGCTGGGCTTCGTACGCCAGTGCCGCGCGTTCGCGGCCCTGGCAGGCAATCGGCTTGAGCAGATGAATCTCGACATCGCCGCAGTCGTTGCTGAACAGGCGCATCAGGTGCGACAGCAGATCATCGTCACCAATGAACGGCGCCAGCGAATCGATCTTGCCGTCGCGCAGATAACGGATCGCCACCGGTTGCAGCTTCACCTCGGAATCAATCGCCGCCGACAGCAGGCGACCATGAAAGGTACGCAGCGAACGGCCGTCGGTGGTGGTGCCTTCCGGGAACATCAGCAGTGGATGATCGGTTTGCAGGTGACGGGTCATCTGCTTGCGGATCAACTGGCTGTCGCCCGAGCCGCGACGGATGAACAGGCTGCCGGCCTTCGCTGCCAGCCAGCCGGCCACCGGCCAGGTGCGCACTTCAGCCTTGGACAGAAACGACAGCGGCGTGAGCATCCCGAGCAGCGGAATGTCGGTCCACGACACATGGTTGCTGACCCACAGCATCGGCTGCTTCGGCAGCTCGCCGTGAACGGTCACGCGAAAGGGCAGGGCATTGCTCAAACGCGCCATGAAAAAACGCGACCAGCGCTGCCGACGCTCCATCGAATGGGCCAGACCCAGACGTTCGAATACTCCGAAGACACTGGCCATGCTCAGGCCCAGCGTCACCACCAGCAGCACTCGCGCGATCCGCGCGTACACCCGCAGCCGGCTCATCACACGGCCGCCTTGAAGTGCTTGGCGTAGCGCGGGCAGAGTTCGTCGCGCTTGAGCAGGATGAACACGTCGGCGACCTGGAAATCTTCGTCCCAGCACGGCTCGCCGCAGATCTTCGCGCCCAGGCGCATGTAGGCCTTGAGCAGCGGTGGCATTTCGGCGATCACGTTCGACGGAATGTCGAGGCTTGGCAGCGGATTCTTCGGTTCGGCGCGCAGGTGTTCGGTGCACAGATAACGCTCGCGCAGGCGCTGCATGATCGCGTGGGCCTGCACGCCGCCGTCCTGCATCGGGATGCTTGCGCAGCCCATCAGATAGCTGTAGCCGCCCTGATTCAGCACTTCGGCCAGTTCGCCCCACAGCACGGCGATGGTGCCGCCGTTGCGGTAGGCCGGGTCGACGCAGGTGCGGCCGATTTCCAGGATCGGGCCTTGCAGACCGGCGAGGCCGTGCAGGCTGAATTCTTCTTCGCTGTAGAACTTGCCCAGGCTGCTGGCGGCGGTGTGATCGAGCAAACGGGTGGTCGCCACCAGGCGGCCGGTGTTCAGGTCACGCACGCCGATGTGGCTGCAGTGAACATCATAGTCATCCATGTCCAGACCCAGCTCCGCGCCGTTCAGCTTGGCGTTGAACTCGCCGCTGAACACGTTGAAGCGCAAGGCCTGGGCTTGCTGCAAGGCCTCGGCGCCGATCAGGCGTTCGGCTTGCAGGCGGCGTTCATTGCCGGTGTCGCTGATGCGGGCGATCTGAGTCATGTGAATCTCCGTACGGGCCTTGAACCCGTCATGGGTTGCAGCCGATCGACTTTCTTTATGCAGCCGTGTTGTGCAAAGTCAGGCTATGTAGCCCCGGTGTCATCGCCATGAATGTTTGGTGATGCTTATATGACAGCCCACGAGGAGCCTCTGATGACCTGGTCGACCCTGCTTGAATGCCGCGAACGCCTGCCCGCTGTTGCCGATCTGGCGGAGGGTTTCGCCACGTTGCTGCATCAACTGGGCAGCGTGACGCCGTTCGAACTGGCGGTGGCGGGAGGGCGGCGGATGGCATCGCCGGGGCTGGCGTTTCTGGTGGGCTATCAGGCGGCGTTGCGGATGCTCTGGCCGAGTGCGCCGCCGAGCCTCGGCGCGTTGTGTGCGACCGAGCAGCGCAGCCTGCGCCCGGCGGACATGCAGACCCGGCTCACGGATCTGCGTCTCACCGGGCAAAAGGATTTCGTCACCGCCGGCGATGCGGCGGACTGGCTGCTGATCGCCGCGCGCAACGAACAACCCGGCGAATCACCGCGCCTGAGTCTGGCGGTGGTGTATCCCGGCGAACCCGGCGTGCGGGTGGAAAAACTCCCGGCGTTGCCGTTGATGCCCGACATCAGCCATGGCCGGTTGCATCTCGACGATGCGTTGTGTGAGTTGCTCGCCGGGGACGGTTGGGATGCCTACGTCAAACCGTTCCGTACCCTTGAAGACGTTTACGTGTTGAGTGCAATGACCGCGTGGTTGTACGGCGTCGGTCAGGACAGCGGCTGGCCGCAGCCGCTGCAATTGCGTTTGCTGGCGCTGTTGGCCGGATGTTCGGAGGTCAGTCGCCAGCCGCCGAACAATCCCGCCGGGCATGTGTTGCTCGGCGGATTGTTTGCGCAGTTCGACGGGCTCAAAGCGGAAGTCGATCAGGCCCTGCGTGACGGCAATCCTGAGTGGGCGGCGATGTGGCAGCGCGATCAGTCGGTCATGCAGCTGGCGGCTGGCGCGCGGGCCAAACGACTGGCCAAGGCGTTGGCGGCAAGTCAAAACACATCTGTCATGAACGCCGGCTAGTCTTGTCAGGTTCATCCCCAGAGCCCTCACCATGTTCAAAGGCCTGTCCCTGTTTCTGCTGTTGATCAGCTTCACGGTTCAGGCCGAACAATGGCCGGGCGAGCAATGGCCGACCGGCGCGAAACTCACCAGTCCGACCGTCGATGCGTTGGAGGCCTACGCCTTCCCGACTCGCGATGACAGCACGCGCCAGGGCATCCGCACCGACGCCTTGCTGGTGATCCGCGACGGCCAGGTCATCTACGAACGCTACGCCGCCGCGACCACCGCCGACACCCCGCACCTGACCTGGTCGATCAGCAAAAGCCTGATGGCCACGGTGTTCGGCGTGGCGTACGGCGAAGGCCTGTTCAAGCTCAATGATCCGGCCGCGAAGTTTTACCCGGTGCTGGAAAAACACCCGGCCATCACCCTCAAGGATCTGCTGCACTGGGCCTCGGGCATCGACTGGCAGGAAGACTACGAATACGCCCCGCTGAAGTCCTCGGTGGTGGCGATGCTCTATACCCGTGGCCACCGCGACATGGCCGCCTTCACCGCCGATCACGACAGCTACGCGCCGGCGGGGCAGGCATTCCGTTATTCCAGCGGCGACAGTAATCTGTTGGCTGCCGCGCTGAAAACTATCGTCGGCCCGCAGCGTTATCCCGACTATCCGTGGACAGCACTTTTCGATCCACTGGGCATCCGCCATGCCACATGGGAAACCGATGCCACGGGCACCTTCGTCGCGTCTTCCTACGCCTATATGACGGCGCGGGATTTGGCGCGAATCGGCCTGTTGATGGAACGGGACGGACGCTGGAACGACCGGCAGTTGCTGCCCAAAGACTGGGTCGCCTTCAATCGCCAACCCTTCGCCGGCTACAAGGCCCATCAGGACGAAGCCGTACCCGGCGGCCAGTGGTGGCTCAATCGCCCGGCAGACGGCGCGCCGCCGCCATGGCCCGAAGCACCGCCCGACACCTTCGCCGCCCTCGGTCATTGGGGCCAGGCGTTGTACGTGATCCCGAGCGAAAAACTGGTGATCGTGCGCTACGCCGATGACCGCGACGGCAGCTATCGCCACAACGAATTGCTCAAGCGCGTGCTCGGGGCGGTGCGGCCATGAAACTGCTCAGACGCATCCTGCTGGTGCTATTGATCGTGTTGCTGGGCTGGGGCTGGCACGAGCGCGAAAACCTGTGGGCCTTCCCGGACATCATCAGCGCCTACACCGCCAAGGAATATTGCTCGTGCCGCTACGTCATGAACAACGACGCCGAGTATTGCCGGGGCTACGTGAAGCAATGGCTGCCCAGCGAACTGACCGATGACCGCACGCAAAAAATCGTCACCGCCAGCGGCCTGGGACGCAGCAACAGCGCCCAGTGGCAAGGCGAGCGCCAGGGCTGTCGCCTGCAACCCTGATCCGGTTCCACCCTGTGGAACCACATTCGATTGTCCTCTCGCGTGTCTCGCGGTTATCTGGCGGTGAGCACGACCTGCCGTTCACGTGTCGTGAAACAACACCGAACAACAAGACCGGGAACACCCGCGCGAGGAGAACCGTCATGCCCCGACATCAGCACATTCTGGCCTGGCTCAACGACGTGGCCAGCGACCTGCACGCCACCCGCCAGGACATTCACGCCCACCCTGAACTCGGTTTCGAGGAAAGCCGCACCTCGGCGCTGGTCGCCCGGTCGCTCGAAGACTGGGGCTATGAAGTCCACACCGGCGTCGGCAAGACCGGCGTGGTCGGCGTGCTGCGCAACGGCAGCAGCACACGCAAACTCGGGCTGCGGGCCGACATGGATGCGCTGCCGATCATCGAGAACACCGGCGTCGCCTACAGCAGCCGTCATCAAGGCTGCATGCACGCCTGTGGCCACGACGGGCACACCGCGATGTTGCTCGGTGCGGCGCGTTATCTGGCGGCGACCCGTCAGTTCGACGGCACCCTGACGCTGATTTTTCAGCCCGCCGAAGAGGGGCAGGGCGGGGCCGAAGCGATGCTTGCCGATGGCCTGCTCGAGCGCTTCCCGTGCGACGCGCTGTTCGGCATGCACAACATGCCGGGTTTGCCAGCGGGGCATCTGGGCTTTCGCGAAGGGCCGATGATGGCTTCGCAGGATCTGCTCACGGTGATGATTGAAGGCGTCGGCGGCCACGGCTCGATGCCGCATCTGGCGGTGGATCCGCTGGTCGCCGCAGCGAGTGTGGTGATGGCTTTGCAAACCGTGGTCGCGCGCAACATCGACGCGCAGCAGGCAGCGGTGGTAACGGTCGGCGCATTGCAGGCCGGCGAGGCGGCGAACGTGATTCCGCAACAGGCGATCCTGCGCCTGAGCCTGCGTGCGCTGAATGCCGAGGTTCGCGAACAGACCCTGGACCGCGTGCGCTCGATCATCGAAGCCCAGGCCGAAAGCTTCGGCTGCACCTCAACCATCGAGCACCGCCCGGCCTACCCGGTGCTGGTCAACCACGCCGCTGAAACCGAGTTCGCCCGTCAGGTCGGCGTCGAACTGGTCGGCACCGATGCCGTGGATGGCAACACCCCCAAACTGATGGGCAGCGAAGACTTCGCCTGGATGCTCCAGCGTTGCCCCGGCGCCTACCTGTTCATCGGCAACGGCGTGGCGCGGCCGATGGTGCATAACCCGGCCTACGATTTTAACGATGACATTCTGCTGACCGGCGCGGCGTATTGGGGCGCGCTCACCGAGAGCTGGCTCAAGCCGGCCTGATTTCTTCACTTTTTGCTGCCGCTGGAACGCAGGTGCGCACGTGCCTGCGTGGTCAACCAACAGCTTCTGGAGAATCCCCATGCAGACTTCCAACGAAGGCGTTTCGCGCACCCGGCAAGTGGTCGCCGCCGTCATCGGCAACGCCCTGGAATGGTATGACTTCATCGTTTACGGCTTTCTGGCGAGCATCATCGCCCGGCAATTTTTCCCGTCCGACGACGACTACGCCTCGCTGCTGATGGCGCTGGCGACTTTCGGCGTCGGTTTTTTCATGCGCCCGGTGGGCGGCATCCTGCTCGGCATCTACTCCGACCGCAAAGGTCGCAAGGCGGCGATGCAGATGATCATCCGCCTGATGACCGTGTCCATCGCCCTGATCGCGTTCGCACCGAACTACGCCGCCATCGGCATGGGCGCGCCGTTGCTGATCGTGGTGGCGCGGATGCTTCAGGGCTTTGCCACGGGCGGTGAGTACGCCAGTGCCACGGCGTTTCTGGTGGAAAGCGCGCCGGCCCATCGCAAGGGTTTGTACGGTTCGTGGCAACTGGTCGGGCAATGCCTGGCGGTGTTCAGCGGCGCGGCGATGGTGGCGCTGGTCACGCACCTGTTTTCCCCCGAAGCGCTGGACAGTTGGGGCTGGCGGATTCCGTTCGTGCTCGGCCTGTTGATCGGCCCGGTGGGCTTGTGGATTCGCAAGCACATGGAAGAACCGGAAGAATTTCTCGAAGCGCGCAAGAAAGCCAAAGGCGCCGCGCCGGGCTTGTGGCAGGTGCTGCGCGAACATCGCCGTAGTCTGCTGGTGTCGATGGGTTTGGCCTGCGGGGCGACGGTGTCGTTCTACGTGGTGCTGGTGAATATGCCGACCTTCGCCCACAAGAACCTCGGCTTGCCGCTGGATCAGGTGCTGCTGGTGCAGATGCTCGCGGTGGGGTTGATGACCGTGGTGATTCCGTTCTCCGGTGCCCTGTCGGATCGCCTCGGTCGGCGGCCGGTGCTGATGGCCTTCACCCTGGCGTTTTTCGTCATGGTCTATCCGCTGTATGTGTGGGTCGCGGCGGCGCCTTCGATCGAGCGTTTGCTGGTGATGCAACTGCTGCTGTGCACGGCGATTGGCGGGTTCTTCGGTCCGGCTCCGACGGCACTGGCCGAACAGTTCCCGATTGAAGTGCGCTCCACCGGCGTGTCGGTGGCCTACAACGTGGCGGTGATGGTGTTCGGTGGTTTCGCGCCGCTGATCGTCACCTGGCTGAGTAAAGTTCTGAACACCCCGGTGGCGCCGTCGTTCTATGTCCTGTTCGCTTGCCTGCTGACCCTGCTCGGTACTTACTGTTTGCAGGAGGCACCACGCGCAAAGAAATCCGTTGCGCTCAACCTGGGAGTGAAACCGTGAGTCCGTTAGCCATTGATCCGATTGTCGCCCTCGACGCCGATGCGCTGTCCCGGGCGATCCATGCCCGCAAGGTGTCGTGCCGCGAGGTGATGCAGGCGTATCTGACGCACATCGACCGCTTCAATCCGGCGGTCAACGCGCTGGTCTCGCTGCGCCCGCAAGACGTGCTGCTGAGCGAGGCCGAAGAATGCGACCGGCAACTGGATCGCGGCGAATCCCGGGGCTGGATGCACGGTATGCCCCAGGCGATCAAAGACCTGGCGGCCACCGCCGGATTGCGCACGACCCTCGGCTCGCCGCTGTTCGCCGAGCAAGTGCCGCAGCACGATGCGATCAGCGTGGCGCGGGTTCGCGACTGCGGCGCGATCATCATCGGCAAGAGCAACGTCCCGGAATTCGGCCTTGGCTCGCAGACCTACAACAGCGTGTTCGGCACCACCACCAACGCCTACGATCCGGGCCTGATCGCCGGCGGCAGCAGCGGCGGGGCGGCGGTGGCGCTGGCCCTGCGCCTGCTGCCGGTGGCCGACGGCAGCGACATGATGGGCTCGCTGCGCAACCCGGCGGCATTCAACAACGTATTCGGCTTTCGTCCGTCCCAGGGCCGCGTGCCCCATGGCCCGATGCCGGAAGTGTTCGTCCAGCAACTGGCCACCGAAGGACCGATGGGCCGCACGGTCACCGACGTTGCGCGATTGCTTTCGACCCAAGCCGGCTACGATCCGCGCGTGCCGCTGTCGCTGGCCGATGAACCACGGGATTTCGGGCTGGATCTGCAACAGGACTGCAGCGGCCTGCGCCTCGGCTGGCTCGGCGATTACAACGGCTATCTGCCGATGGACGACGGCGTGTTGAGCCTGTGCGAATCGGCGCTGGCGGATTTCAGTGCGCTGGGCTGTCAGGTCGAGGCCTGTCAGCCGGACTTCTCCATGGACCGCCTGTGGCAGACCTGGCTCACCCACCGGCATTTTCTGGTGCAGGGCAGCCTCGGCGCGGCTTATGCCGATCCGCAAAAACGGGCGCTGCTCAAACCCGAAGCGCAATGGGAAATCGAGGGCGGTCTGCGTCTGACGGCAGCCGAGGTCTATCAGGCGTCGGTCGCGCGTAGCGAGTGGTATCGCGCGTTGAGCGAGTTGTTCGAGCGTTACGATTTTCTGCTGTTGCCCACCGCCCAAGTGTTCCCTTTTGATGCACAGCAGCCGTGGCCGCGAGTCGTCGGCGGGCAGACCATGGACACCTATCACCGCTGGATGGAAGTGGTGATCGGCCCGACTCTGGCGGGGCTGCCGAGCATCAGCGTGCCCGTCGGTTTCAACCCGGCCGGGCTGCCGATGGGCCTGCAAATCATCGGCCCGGCCCAGGCGGATCGGGCAGTGCTGCAACTGGCTTACGCCCATGAACAGCTGACCCGCTGGGTCGAACGGCGACCGCCGGCATGCCTGCAATCGGCCTGAGCGGCCCGCATCTTGCTGCACGAAGTGATCTTTCATCCGTATCCATGGAGGTCGAACACATGGGCAGCAAGGCAGACACCGGCAGCGTGCGCTCGGTCGAACGGGCGCTGGCCATCGTCGAGTTGCTCGGCGAGCATCAGGCGCTGGGGCTGGAGGAATTGCACTACCTGACGTCGCTGCCCAAGGCCACGGTGTCGCGGATGCTCGCGACCTTGCAGGAGCAGGGCTGGATCTATCGCGGCCTCAGCGACCGCCGCTACCGGTTGTGCGCCAAGCGCCTGTTCGGTGATCGCCAGCAACGCTTCAAGCGCCATCTGGTGGAGAGCGCCGCGCCGATGTTGCTGGAGCTCAGCGAGCGCACCGGGCTGGTGGCGGATCTGTCGTGCTTCGACGGCGAACGGGTCGAAGTGATGGAAAGCGCAATCCCGCAGGTGTTGCGCAAGCGCTATCCGAACAACTGCCAAATCGTCGGCCATCACGCGAGCCTGTTTCATTCGGCCATGGGTCGCGCGTGCCTTGGCGAACTCGACAGCCAGGACGTAAAGCGCTTGGCCGAACGCGAACAGTTGGCGGATGACGGTGTATTGCAGGCCACCGAGCAAGCCTTGCATCAGGGCTTCGGCCAGCGCACCGAAGGCTATTGGGAATACCCGGTGCGCCTGCCGTTCCTGATTCGCGCGGTGGCCTTGCCGATCCGCGCGCAAGGGCAACTGGTCGGCAGCATGGCGCTTCACTGGCCGATGGATCAGGCGCCGGTGGAGCGGGTGCTGAGCCTGCATCTCAACAGCCTCGCGTCGAGCATCGGCGAGGTGCAGCAGGCACTGGCCTGAGCGTTTGCACAGACTGACAGTTTGCAATAACGCCGTGGCCAGTTAAGGTTCGTGCAGGTTTATCGGCCCCACGAGTCTTCAATGTTCAACCGTTCTCTGTGCAACGCCTTCGCCGGCCTGCTGCTGGGCGCCGCTGCGCTGCCGGCCCAGGCCAACTGGTATCTGGACGGCGAGTCGTCGCGGCTGTCGTTCGTCAGCACGAAAAACGCCAACGTGTCCGAAGTGCAGCGCTTTCTGGTGCTGCACGGCAAGGTCGATCCCGATGGCCGCGCCGAAGTCGAAGTCGAGCTGGACTCGATCAACAGCGGCATCCCGCTGCGCGACGAGCGCATGCGCAAGGAGTTGTTCCAGATCGAGCAATTCCCCGAAGCGACCATCACTACGCAAATCGACCTGCGCCCGATCAACGATCTGGCCCCCGGCGCGCAGCTTGAATTGCGCCTGCCGCTGACCGTCAATCTGCACGGCAAACAGCATGAATACCCCGCCGAACTGCTCGCCACGCGCCTCGATGACCGACGCTTTCAAGTGGTGACCCTGGAGCCGCTGGTGATCAGCGCCGAGGATTTCGATCTGCTGCCGGGCCTGGAAAGCCTGCGCAACATGGCCGGCCTGTCGGCCATCAGTCTGTCGGTGCCGGTGGGTGCGGTGCTGATCTTCACGGCGCGCTGACATGCGCGGCGCGGTGTTTCCGTGGCGTGATGGCAACCGCTTCGAGCTGTTGATCGACGGCCCGCAATTCTTCCCGCGTATGCTCGACGAGATCGCCCGCGCCCGCGAGCAGATCGAACTGGAGCTGTATCTGGTGGAAGCCGGCGCCTGTGCCGAAACCATCGTGCAGGCGCTGGTGCTGGCGGCGGAGCGGGGCGTGCGGGTGCGTTGCCTGTTCGACGATTACGGCAGCCTCGCCTTCACCCTCACGTTGCGCCGGCGGCTGACCGGTGCCGGGGTCGAGCTGCGTTTTTACAATCGGCTGAACTGGCGGCGCTGGGTCGGCAATTTCTATCGCGATCATCGCAAGCTGTTGTTGGTCGACCAGCGTCTGGCGGTGGTCGGCGGCACCGGGGTCACCGATGAGTTCTGGACGCCGGGCCACGACACCAGCGAATGGCACGAGGTCATGGTGGAAATCACCGGCCCGCTGGTGCTCGACTGGCAATTGCTGTTCGACCGCCAATGGATCGCCAACCGCCATCGCCGGGCCTGGCGGCCCAACGCGCATTTCGGCCTGCCACGGCTGCCGCGCGTGCCGGACACGGGCGAGGGCATGGGCCGCGTGGCCTACGCCGACGCCCGCCAGCACCGCGACATTCTGCAATCGTTGTTCCGCGCGCTGAACAGCGGCCAGAAACGGATCTGGCTGGCCACGCCGTACTTTCTGCCGACCTGGAAAATCCGCCGCTCCCTGCGCAAGGCTGCCGCCCGAGGTCTCGACGTGCGCCTGCTGCTGACCGGGCCGCGCACCGATCATCCGTCGGTGCGCTATGCGGGGCATCGCTACTACCCGCGCCTGCTCAAGGCCGGGGTGAAAATCTACGAATACCAGCCGTGTTTCCTGCACCTGAAAATGGTGCTGGTGGACGATTGGGTCAGCATCGGTTCATGCAATTTCGATCACTGGAATCTGCGCTTCAATCTTGAAGCGAATCTGGAAGCGCTGGACCCGTCATTGACGGCAGCGGTGGCGGCGAGTTTCGAGAAGGACTTTGGCCTGAGTCAGCAGGTGAGTCTGGAGGAATGGCAGCGCCGGCCGTTGTGGCGGCGGGTGAAGCAGCGGATCTGGGGGTGGGTGGATCGGGTGGTGGTCAATCTGCTGGATAGACGCGGATAGTCGTTACACCTCAAAACCAAATGTGGGAGCGAGCCTGCTCGCGATAGAGATCCGACAGACAACATAGATATTGAATGTCATGGCCTCATCGCGAGCAAGCTCGCTCCCACAGGTTTTTGCGGTGTGAAAACTGTTACAGCAATTCAAAGCTCTGCTGCGTCACGTCCTGGGAATCCAGGCCGATCTGCACGTTGAATTTGCCAGGCTCGGCTGCGTACTTGAGCTGGGCGTTGTAGAACTTCAGGTCATCTTCGGTGATGGTGAAGTGCACGACTTTCTGCTCGCCAGCCTTGAGCATGATTTTCTGGAAGTTCTTCAGCTCCTTGACCGGACGGATCATCGACCCGGTGACGTCCTGGATATACAGCTGCACCACGGTTTCGCCGTCACGCTTGCCGGTGTTCTTGACCATGACACTGGCGTCGAGCTTGCCGGTGGCGTTCAGGGTGGTCGAGGACAGCGCCATGTCGCTCAGGCTGAAGTTGGTGTAGCTCAGGCCGTAACCGAACGGGAACAGCGGCCCGGTGGTGTCATCGAAATACTGAGAGGTGTAGTTGCCCGGTTTGCCCGGCGTGAACGGCCGGCCAATGCTCAGGTGGTTGTAGTAGGTCGGGATCTGGCCCACGGAGCGCGGGAAGGTCACCGGCAGTTTGCCCGACGGGTTGTAGTCGCCGAACAGCACGTCGGCGATGGCGTTGCCGCCCTCGGTGCCGCTGAACCAGGTTTCCAGAATCGCGTCGGCCTGTTCTTTCTCTTCGAGGATGGTCAGCGGACGGCCGTTCATCAGCACCAGCACCAACGGCTTGCCGGTGGCTTTCAGGGCACGGATCAGCTCGCGCTGGTTTTCCGGGATGTTCAGGTCGGTGCGGCTCGACGATTCGTGGGACATACCACGGGATTCACCCACGGCTGCAACCACTACGTCTGCATCCTTGGCGGCTTTCACCGCTTCGTCGATCAACACGTTGGCCGGACGCGGGTCATCGACCACTTCCGGGGCGTCGAAGTTGAGGAAGTTCAGGTAGTCGAGAACCTTCTTGTCGCTGGTGATGTTGGCGCCACGGGCGTAGATCAGGTTCGCCTTGTCGCCGATCACATTGCTCATGCCGTCGAACAGGGTCACCGATTGTGCTGGACGACCGGCGGCGGCCCAGCTGCCCATCATGTCGATCGGGGCCTTGGCCAGCGGGCCGACCAACGCGACTTTGGCGGTCTTCTTCAGCGGCAGGGTTTCGTTCTGGTTCTTCAGCAGCACCAGACTGCGACGCGCCACTTCACGGGCGTCGGCGCGGTGCAGGCGGCTGTCGGCGTAGGTGTCGGCCGGATCGTCTTCAGCCTTGCCGATGCGCAGGTACGGGTCCTTGAACAGGCCCATGTCGTACTTGGCGGCGAGGACTTCACGCACCGCGTTGTCGATGTCTTTCTGTTCGATCTCGCCGGACTTGAGCAGCCCCGGCAGCTCTTTGCCGTACAGGGTGTCGTTCATGCTCATGTCGATGCCGGCCTTGATCGCCAGCTTCGCTGCTTCACGACCGTCGCGGGCCACGCCGTGCTTGATCAGTTCGAAGATCGCGCCGTGGTCGCTGACCGCCAGGCCCTTGAAGCCCCAGTCCTTGCGCAGCAGGTCGTTCATCAGCCAGGTGTTGGCGGTGGCCGGGATACCGTTGATCGAGTTCAACGCCACCATCACGCCGCCGGCGCCGGCGTCGATGGCCGCGCGGTACGGTGGCAGGTAGTCCTGGTACATCTTCACCGGGCTCATGTCGACGGTGTTGTAGTCGCGACCACCCTCGACAGCGCCGTACAGGGCGAAGTGCTTGACGCTGGCCATGATGCTGTCGGCTGCGCTTGGGGTCTCGCCCTGATAGGCCTTGACCATGACTTTGGCGATGCGCGAGGTCAGGTAGGTGTCTTCACCGAAACCTTCGGAGCTACGGCCCCAGCGCGGGTCGCGGGAGATGTCGACCATCGGCGCGAAGGTGATGTCGAGGCTGTCGGCGGCGGCCTCTTTGGCGGCAACGCGCCCGGACTGGCCGATGGCGTCCATGTCCCAGCTCGATGCCAGGGCCAGCGGAATCGGGAAAATCGTACGGTGACCGTGGATCACGTCGTACGCGAAAAACATCGGGATCTTCAGGCGGCTGCGCATGGCAGCGTCCTGCATCGGACGGTTTTCCGGGCGGGTGATCGAGTTGAACGTGCCACCGATGTTGCCAGCGGCGATCTCTTTACGGATCAGTTCGCGAGGCATTTCCGGACCGATGCTGATCAGGCGCAACTGGCCGATCTTCTCGTCGAGGGTCATTTGCTTCATCAGGTTGCTGATGAACGCGTCCTTGTTTTCCAGGGGTACCGGGGTCGTGGCGGCCAGTACCTGATGACTGGCCAGGCTGACGAACAGGCCCAGCAAACACAGCTTCTTCATGAATAGTTTTCTCAAGGGCGCAAACGGCGTTACAACGCCGGCCAGCCAAAATTTAGGGAGCGACTATTGTTGTTCGGGTGTTGACGCAAAAAAACGACGCCGAATAAACGCTGCCGGATCGAGCAGCGTGATCGCGCAGGGCCTCTTTTTAGCCCATCGGCCCGCCGCAATCCAGTGGCGCGGGCGATTATGCCCCAAGAGCCGACCGAGAAGGTTTCGCGCTCGAATTTTCATGAAATGTGCAAGGGAGCACCCGTCCTATGAATGTCAGTCCTGTCTACCGCTCGCGTTTGCAGGTCGCCACCTTGCTGGTGCTGGCCACGTTGTTGACCGCTTGCGGCATCAACAACATCCCGACCCTCGACGAACAGGCCAAGGCCGCCTGGGGCCAGGTGCAGAACCAGTACCAGCGGCGCGCCGACCTCATCCCCAATCTGGTGGAAACCGTGAAGGGTTACGCCAAGCACGAGGAAGAAACCCTGACCGCCGTTATCGAGGCCCGGGCCAAGGCGACTTCGATCCAGGTCGATGCCAGCACCCTCGACAACCCGGAAAAGCTCAAGCAGTTCCAGCAGGCCCAGGATCAACTGACCGGTGCCTTGAGCCGCTTGATGGTGGTGTCCGAACGCTATCCGGACCTGAAGGCCAACCAGAACTTCCTCGCCCTGCAATCGCAACTCGAGGGCACGGAAAACCGCATCGCCGTGGCCCGACGGGATTTCATTCTGGCAGTGCAGAAGTACAACACCGAGATCCGCACCTTTCCCGGTCGCCTGTGGCACAGCGTGATGTACAGCGATCTGCCGATCCGCGAGACCTTCGAAGCCACCAGCCCCGGCGCGGACAAGGCCCCGGAAGTGAAGTTCTGACCCGGTGATGCCCATGCGTGTGTTGAAGATGGGCCTGGTGCTGATGCTGTGGCTGTTCGCCGTCAGCGCCCGGGCCGAGTTGACCTTTCCGGCGCTGACCGGGCGGGTGGTGGACGACGCGCAGATGATCGAGCCGTCGGTGCGCGCGCAACTGAGCCAGCAATTGCAGGCCCACGAACAGGCGACCGGCGAGCAGTTGGTGGTCGTGACCTTGCCGAACCTGCAAGGCGCCACCATCGAGGACTACGGCGTCGAACTCGGCCGGCACTGGGGCATCGGCCAGAAGGACAAGAACAACGGCGCCCTGTTGATCGTCGCCCGGGACGAGCGCAAATTGCGCATCGAAGTCGGCTACGGGCTGGAGGATCGCCTGACCGATGCCCAGAGTTCGGTGATCATCCATCAGGTGATCACACCGTCGTTCAAGGCCGGCAACTTCAGCAAGGGCATCAGCGACGGCGTGGCGGCGATGCTGGTGGTACTGGGCGGCAATCCGCTGGACGAACCGTCCACGGTGTATGAATCGGCTGGCGATCCCGCCGATGATTTTGTCTCGCGGCACCCGGCGTTGTTCGTATTTCTGGTGATGTTGTTCATCCTGACTGTTTTTGTCTGCCAGATGCTCGGTATCCTTCCCGCCGGCCGGGGCGGCTCCGGAGGAGGGGGCGGCTTTGGTGGCGGTGGTTTTGGCGGCGGCGGTGGAGGCGGGGGCTTCAGCGGCGGCGGTGGCAGTTTCGGCGGGGGCGGGTCCTCCGGCGGCTGGTGATAACAATAATGAGCAGGCACTTCACGACATGGCATTACTGACTGAACACGAACAACGCAAGGTCGCCGAGGCCATCGCCCGGGTCGAGCGCGACACCGACGCCGAACTGGTGACGGTGCTCGCGGCCCGCGCCGACGACTACGCGTACATCCCGCTGCTGTGGGCCAGCCTGCTGGCGCTGGTGGTGCCGGGTATCGTGCACTACCTGACCGGCTGGCTGACGATGCACAGCCTGTTGCTGGTGCAGTGGGTCAGTTTTGTCGTGCTGTGCCTGGTGTTTCGCCTGCCCAAGGTCACCACTCATCTGATCCCGCGCCACGTCCGCCACTGGCGCGCCTCGAACCTGGCGCGTCGGCAGTTTCTCGAACAGAACCTGCATCACACGGTGGGCAGCACCGGCATGCTGATTTTTGTCTGCGAGGCGGAGCGGTATGTGGAAATTCTGGTGGATGAAGGGATCTCCAGAAAGCTGGATAACAAGAGCTGGGATTCGATTGTCGCGGCGTTTACCGAGCAGGTAAGGCAGGGGCAGACGTTGCAGGGGTTTGTCACTTGTATCGAGGCGTGCGGGGAGTTGCTGAAGGTGCATGTGCCGGTGACGCAGGTGAGGAATGAGTTGCCGAATCGGTTGGTGGTGTTGGGATAAGCCGTTCGGGAAATTAGCCGTGCCCTCGAACGTCATCCCCCCTAAACTAGCGCCCATTCCCGATTTGCCCGTCCGAGGCCGTTTTTTCCCATGTCCGTTACCGCTCCCTCCGCATCTGCCAAACCGGCGCCCGATCACCACGCCCGGTTCATCGAGCTGCTGCAAACCAGCCTCGAACAGAACGGCTTCATCAAATTGGTGCTGGCAAAGTACGTCGGCGAAGAAGCGGATCTGCAGCGGATCATCATCAAGCCTGTGACGGTCAAGGCGCAGCCGTGCCTGTCCTTCGTTTATCGCTACAAGACCCGCGATATCACCAAGAACCTGCCGCTGGACGAAGCGGTGACGACGATTGCCGGGCTGCTGCCGTCGGCGTTCAAAAATGCGCATTTGCTGGCGCTGACTGACGAAGCCCAGCTCGAATACAGCAAAAAGGGCAAGAGCTCGCTGTTCATGAGCAAACCTCAGCAATTGCGCGAAGTGCCTTCCGCCGAGCACAACCGCGAGAAAAACCGTTTCCTCGATCTGAATCGGCCGTTCCTCAAGGATCTGGGCGTGACCAACGCCCAGCACGAGCTGATCCCGGCGATGTCGCGCAAGTGGAAGCAGATCAACAAGTTCATCGAAGTCTTCAGCCACGCCCTGACCTCGTCGCCACTGGCCCTGGACAAACCGGTGCGGGTGGCGGATTTCGGTTCGGGCAAGGGTTATCTGACGTTCGCCATTCATGACTATTTGCGCAACACGTTGAAGGCCGAGGGCGAAGTCACCGGCGTCGAGCTGCGTGAAGAGATGGTCAACCTGTGCAACACCGCCGCCGCGAAGCTGGAACACCCGGGGCTGGTGTTCAAATGCGGCGATGTGCGCAGCGTGGCGCCGAGTGAGCTGGACGTGATGATCGCCCTGCACGCCTGTGATATCGCCACCGACTACGCGATCCACACCGGCATCCGCTCCGGTGCATCGATCATCATGTGCTCGCCGTGCTGCCACAAACAGATCCGCTTGCAGATCCAGAGCCCGGCGCTGCTCAAGCCGATGTTGCAATACGGCCTGCACCTGGGCCAGCAGGCGGAAATGGTCACCGACAGCTTGCGTGCGCTGTTCCTTGAAGCCTGCGGTTACGAGACCAAGGTGTTCGAGTTCATCTCCCTGGACCACACCAACAAGAACAAGATGATCCTCGCCGTGAAGCGCGCCGAGCCGGTGGACCCGACTCAGTTGCTGGTGAAGATTCAGGAGCTGAAGGCTTTCTACCAGATCAGCGAGCACTGCCTCGAAACCCTGCTGCTCGCTGACGGCCTGCTGAAGCTCAAGGCTTGAGCTGAACCCCGGCCGGTAAGGTGCCCGGTTGCGCCGGGCGCACCGCGGTCTTGCGACCGAGCATCACCGTCGCGATCACGCCGCAGGCAAACAGCCAGGTGATCGGCTCCACGTGTTCCCCAAAGAACAGCGCGGAAAACGCGATGGTGAAGAAGATCTGCAACAACTGGATCTGACTGACCCGGGCAATGCCACCCATGGCCAGCCCGGCGTACCAGGCGAAGAAGCCCAGAAACTGCGAAAACAGCGCGACATAACCGAAGGCCCACCAGGTTTTCGTCGACACCGCACCCTGATGCTGGAACGCCAGATACAGCACCGGGCCGATCAGCAGCGGCGTCGACAGCACCAGCGCCCAGCAGATCACCTGCCAGCCGCCCATCTCCCGGGCCAGACGCCCGCCCTCGGCATAACCCAGGCCGCCTACCGCAATCGCACCCAACATCAGCAAATCCCCGGCCTGAATGCTGCCGGCGCCGGTGTACAACGCATAACCCAGCACCAGCGCACTGCCCAACGCGGCGCAGGCCCAGAAGGCTTTCGACGGTCGTTCATGGGACAGCCACGCGGCGTACAGCGCCACGCACAGCGGCTGCAAACCGTTGACCAGCGCGCCATGGGACGCCGGCAAGGTTTGCATGGCCCACGCCGACAGCACCGGGAAACCGAGAATCACCCCGGCGATCACCAGACTCAGGCCTTTGACCTGCTTCCAGGTCGGCCACTTTTCCCGTCGCCACAACAGCAGCGCCGCCGCCGGAATCGCCGCGAACAACGCACGGCCCAGGCCGTTGAGCAGCGGGTGCAGTTCCTGCACCACGATGCGGGTGAAGGGCAGGGTGAGGCTGAAAATCACCACGCCGAGCAGGCCGAGGGCCATGCCGGTGTTTTCGCGCGAAGACATGTTGGCAACCAGATTCGAGGGTGGCAGGGAGGTGTCTTCATCTAGCCACAAACCACGGCAATCGGGCTGTTACAGCTGAGCGCAGAGTTATCCATACAGTTTGCGAACGCCATCGCGGTCCTTGGGCTACTGTGAATATTCCTGCGCATTCACCAGAGGAGTCCTGTCCATGGCCGCGAAAAAAATTCTGATGCTGGTCGGCGATTACGTCGAAGACTACGAAGTGATGGTGCCGTTTCAGGCCCTGCAAATGGTCGGGCACACCGTGCATGCTGTGTGCCCGGATAAAGCTGCCGGTAAGACCGTGCGCACCGCGATCCATGACTTCGAAGGGGACCAGACCTACAGCGAGAAACCCGGTCACCAGTTCGCGCTGAACTTCGATTTCGCCAAGGTCGATGCCAAGGATTACGACGCACTGCTGGTGCCCGGCGGCCGTGCGCCGGAATACCTGCGACTGAACGAAAAAGTCCTCGAACTGGTGCGAGCTTTCGACAAGGCCGGCAAGCCGATTGCCGCCGTCTGTCACGGCGCGCAACTGCTGGCAGCAGCGGGAATTCTCGAAGGGCGGGAGTGCAGCGCCTATCCGGCCTGTGCCCCGGAAGTGCGGCTGGCCGGCGGCACCTACATCGACATCCCGGTCACGGACGGCCACGTCCAGGGCAACCTGGCCACCGCGCCCGCCTGGCCGGCGCACCCGAAATGGCTAGCGGGTTTCCTCGGGTTGCTCGGAACCAAAATCACCCTGTGACACATCGATAAGGAGAAGCAACATGTCCGGATGGTATGAGTTGAGCAAAAGCAGCAACGGCCAATTCAAGTTCGTACTGAAAGCGGCGAATGCCGAAACCATTCTGACCAGCGAGCTGTACACCACCCGCACGGCCGCCGAAAACGGCATTGCCTCGGTGCAGACCAACAGCCCGCTGGACGAACGCTACGAGAAAAAATCGACGAAGGACGGCCACCCCTACTTCAACCTCAAGGCGGCCAATCACCAGATCATCGGCAGCAGCGAATCCTACTCATCGGACGCGGCGTGTGCCAAAGGCATCGCCAGCGTCAAGGCCAACGGGCCGTCCAAGGTGATCAAGGACAAGACACTGCCGGTGCTTTGAATCCACCTTCAACACAAAACCCCGTGGGGCCGGCAGTGCGCCGATCCCACTGGGTTTTTGCTGTGCCTGAAGATCAGCTCAGGCTTTTGAGAATGGCCTGCAACTGATCACGCCCGGCCTCGCTCAGCGGGAACACCGGCAAACGCGGATCGCCGACTTCCAGATCCGTCAGTCGCAGACCGGCCTTGATCGTCGCCGGCAACCCGCCCTTGAGGATGAAATCCAGCAGCGGCAACTGGCGGTAGAACAGCTCCCGCGCCTTGCCGAGATCCCCCGCCAGCGTGGCTTCGTACAAATCCAGATTGAGCTGCGGAATCAGGTTCGGCGCCGCCGTGCACCAGCCTTTCGCCCCGGCCGCGAACGCTTCCAGCGCCAGCGGGTTGCAGCCGTTGTAGAACGGCACGCGGCCTTCGCCGAGCAGTTGCAGCTTGTGCATGCGCTGGATGTCGCCGGTGCTCTCCTTGACCATGGTCACGTTTTCCACGCCGTTGACGATGCGCAGGATCAGCTCCACCGACATGTCGGTGCCGCTGGTGGCCGGGTTGTTGTAAAGCATGATCGGCACGCCGATGCTGTCGCCGATGGCGCGGTAGTGGGCGAGGATTTCCGCCTCGGTCAGCTTCCAGTAGGACGTCGGCAGCACCATCACCACGTCGGCGCCATGGGCCTCGGCGAAACGGGCGCGGCGTACCGCTTTGGCGGTGGTCAGGTCGGACACGCTGACCACGGTCGGCACGCGCTTGGCCACGTGTTTGATGCTGAACTCGGCGACCTGGTCCCACTCCGCATCGCTCAGATAGGCGCCTTCGCCGGTGCTGCCCAATGGCGCAATGGCGTGGACGCCGCCGGCGATCAGGCGGTCGATGGAGCAGCCGAGGGCCGGCAGGTCAACGCCTTCGCCATTGGCGCCGAACGGGGTGATGGTGTAGCCGATGATGCCGTGAATGTTGGACATGAGAGTGCTCCGCAAGGATGAGGTGTTCAGTTCAGGCAATCGGCGTGCTGACGCAGGTTCTGCCGGGCGTAGTAGTTGAACGCGGCAGCATGGCGTTTGGGTTTCGAGACCCAGTCATGGGCCTCGCGACCCAGCTCGGGGATGATCGGTTTGATCGTCCCGGCGGCCATCGCCAGCAGCTGCAGCTTGGCGGCGCGTTCGATCAGTTGCGCTATGACACAGGCTTCCTCAATGGTCGTGCCGGTCGACAGCTGCCCATGGTGGGAAAGCAGGATCGCCCGTTTGTCGCCCAACGCCCCGGCAATCAACTCGCCTTCTTCGTTGCCCACCGGCACACCCGGCCAGCCTTCAAGGAACGCGCAATCGTCGTACAGCGGGCACAGGTCCATGTGGGAAATCTGCAGGGGCACTTCCAGCATCGACAGCGCGGCAATGTGCGTCGGGTGCGTGTGGATGATGCAGTTCACGTCCGGCCGGGCGCGGTACACCCAGCTGTGGAAACGGTTGGCCGGGTTGGCCATGCCGTGGCCTTCGAGCACTTCCAGGTCTTCGTTGACCAGCAGCAGATTGCTCGCGGTGATTTCGTCGAAACCCAGGCCCAGTTGCTGAGTGTAGTAAGTGCCCGGCTGCGGGCCACGGGCGGTGATCTGCCCGGCGAGGCCCGAATCGTGGCCGTTCTCGAAGAGGATCCGGCAGGTCAGGGCCAGCTTTTGCCGGTCTGTCCACGTATTATCCGCCAGGCTTTTTTGCATCTGGGTCAGCGCTTGCTTGACCAGTTCGTCTTTGGGTAGTGCTAATGTCTTCGCCATATCCGTGTCCTGTGGTGGTTGCCATGGATGACACTTAAGAGGCTATATGACACTTTGTGTCATTGGCAAGGACAAATCGTCTTTCCTTTGCTGGATTAATCGCTTCGCATGTCTATCCGTTTGAAATTATTGAGAAAAAAACTTGGCGTAACCCTTGAGGCGCTGGCCGAGAAATCCGGCATGACCAAGAGTTATCTGTCGAAAGTCGAGCGCGGGTTGAACACGCCGTCGATTGCCGCCGCGCTGAAACTGGCCAAGGCGCTGAACGTGAAAGTCGAGGAGCTGTTCTCCGAAGACAACGTCAGCCTCGACAGCTACAGCCTGGTGCGCAGCCACGAACGCCAGTCGCTGGCGGCCAACGATCACAGCCCAGGTTATGCGGTGCTGGCTCATCAGGTCAGCGAACGCAGCTTGCTGCCGTTCATCATTTATCCGCCGAGCGAATTCACCGACAAAACCTTCAAGGAGCATTTGGGCGAGGAATTCCTGTTCGTCCACGAAGGCCAGGTCGAAGTGGACTTCGTGAACGAACGGGTGCTGCTGGAGCGGGGCGATGCGCTGCACTTCAATGCGCAGAAACCCCATCGCATCCGCTCAGTGGGCGAGGTGCAGGCGCAGTTGCTGGTGGTGGTGCACAGCAGCGAGGAGTGATCAGACCTCGACCGGTACCGACAGCTTCGGATTCCCTAGCGCATGGCTCTTGGAATCAAAGAACCGCAACTCGACGCCCGTGCCCTCGAACAGCTTTGCGTAGTGGCGCTTCTGGTGCTGGATGAACGCCGCGCTGCGTGGGTAGATCGAGATCGCCACGGTCTTCGGTTTCGCCAGACGCAGGGCGCGCACGAGGTGGCTGTCCTGCTCGCCTAGGGCGTGGCCGAAGATGCACAGGTTGTCGCCGTGACCGAGTAACTGGTCGTAGCAGAACGACAGGTAATCCGAGCTGCGGATGGTCTTGAGCTTGTCGGCGCTCGGCCCTTCGTTGACGAACAGCGGCACGTCGTCGAGCGTCTTGATCGTGTTGTTGATCGCGAAACTGCCGAGCAGCGTGCCCTCGGTGGCGGTCAGTTTGCGCGCGGTGCCGTCCTGATTGCGCACCAGATGCAGGCCACCGTGCAGGTACAGCAGACGCGGTTTTTCCGTGCTGCTTTCGCACAGATCGAAACTGGCATCGGGGCCGTTGAACAGGTCGTCGATGACCTCACCCTGATGTTGCAAAGCCCAGTAATTGAGCAGGTCGTAATTGGTGGTGAACACCGTGCGATAACGCGCCAGTTCACTGTTCAGGGTCGCCAAAGTCGAGGCTTCGATCAGCCGCCACGGAATGTGTACCGCGTGCACGGTGTTGATCAGCGCTTCCTTGATCGCGTAGTAGCGGTTGCGCGGTGCGGCCGAGCTGACGGCCAGCGCCTTGTTGACCCGGCTGGTGGTTTTCAGCGCGCCGAGCACCTGCTCGAAACTGCGCGTCTGCATCGCGTCGAACACGCTCAGTTCCGACGGACTCAGGGGTTTTTCTTCCACCGTGCGGGCGTTTTCGAACAGCGAGTCGTAGCCGAAATCGTCCCACACCGCACGACTGGCGCCGTTGCCCAGCAGCAGACCGCGGAAGTCGGTGGTGGCGCGCAACGCGTTCCAGTCTTCGAGTGTGGCGTCGACATCCAGAAAATCGGTCATTGCAGGGCACGTCTCAAAACAAAGGGCAGATGGGCGGCGACTTTATCACGAGCGGGCATTGAGCCAGATCAACATCCGCCGTGACCGATCGGTCGATCCTGTGTGTATCCGCCGGATCGCAGGAGTCGATTCGGCCCCAGTCAGGAGACGCGCCATGAGCAGCACCTTTTTCATTCCAGCAGTCAACATCATGGGCGGCGGCTGTCTCGACGACGCCATGAACGCGATCCGCAACTACGGTTTTCGCAAGGCGCTGATCGTCACCGATGCCGGTCTGGCCAAGGCCGGCGTGGCGACCATGATCGCCGAGAAACTGGCGATGCAGGACATCGATTCGGTGATTTTCGACGGCGCCAAACCCAACCCGAGCATCGCCAACGTCGAGGCCGGGCTGGCGCTGCTCAAGGACAGTCGCTGTGATTTTGTCGTGTCCCTCGGCGGCGGCTCGCCCCACGACTGCGCCAAGGGCATTGCGTTGTGCGCCACCAACGGTGGGCAGATCCGCGACTACGAAGGCGTCGATCAATCGGCCAAGCCACAACTGCCGCTGATCGCCATCAACACCACCGCCGGCACGGCCAGCGAGATGACCCGTTTCTGCATCATCACCGACGAAACCCGCCACGTGAAAATGGCCATCGTCGACCGCAACGTCACGCCGCTACTGTCGGTCAACGACCCGGCGCTGATGGTCGCCATGCCGAAAGGCCTGACCGCCGCCACCGGCATGGACGCACTGACCCACGCGATCGAAGCCTACGTGTCCACCGCCGCCAACCCGATCACCGACGCTTGCGCGCTGAAGGCCATGACCCTGATCAGCAGCAACCTGCGCCTGGCCGTGCGCGACGGCAGCGACCTGGCCGCGCGGGAAAACATGGCGTATGCGCAGTTCCTCGCGGGCATGGCGTTCAACAATGCGTCCCTCGGTTACGTGCATGCGATGGCGCACCAGTTGGGCGGTTTCTACGATCTGCCTCACGGCGTGTGCAACGCGGTGTTGCTGCCGCATGTGCAGACGTTCAACGCGCTGGTCTGTGCCGATCGCCTGACTGATGTGGCCCACGCCATGGGCGCCGATATTCGCGGTTTTAGTCCGGAAGAGGGCGCAAAAGCCGCGATTGATGCGATCCGTTGCCTGGCCCGAGACGTCGAGATTCCCGGTGGCCTGCGTGATCTGGGCGCCAAATGCACCGACATCCCGGTACTCGCCGCCAACGCCCTGAAAGACGCCTGCGGCTTCACCAATCCGCGGGCGGCGGATCAGCGGCAGATCGAGGAGATTTTCCGCAGCGCCTTCTGAGGCGGGCGCGAGGCGGGCGAACAACGCTATGCTGCGTGTTCGTCCGCGCTGCCATCGCCGAGTCCTGCATGCTGCAAAAAAGCCTGATCCGCCGCCTCGACCTGATCACCCTGCAACTGTTCGTCGCCGTCCACGAGGAAGGCACGCTGACCCGTGCCGCGTCCCGCGAGGCGATAGCCGTGTCGGCAGCGAGCAAGCGCTTGATGGAACTGGAGGAAGCGCTGGGCATCAGCCTGTTCGTGCGTCAGGCCAAGGGCATGACCCTGACCCCGGCCGGCGAAACCCTGTTGCACCACGCCCGGCAGATGTTGTTCAACGTCGAGAAAATGGGCCTCGAACTGGGCGAGCACAGCCACGGTGTGCGCGGCTATGTGCGGATGCTGGCGAACCTGTCGGCAATCATTCAGTTTCTTCCCGAAGACCTGCGCGACTTCGCCGCGCAACACCCGCAGGTCAAGACCGACCTTGAGGAACGGCCCAGTGCCGGGGTGGTTCAGGGCGTGCTCGATGGCGTGGCGGATCTGGGCATCTGCTCCAGCGACAGCGACATCAAAGGCCTGCACAGCGTGCGCTATCGCCGGGACAAACTGGTGGTGGTGATGCTGCCCGAGCACCCGTTGGCCGCACGTGAATCCGTGGCGTTCAGTGAAACCCTCGACAGCGATTACGTCGGCCTGCATGCCGCTAGTTCGATCAACATGCGCACCCACGCCGCCGCGCGTCAGGCCGGCAAGGTGCTGCGCATCCGCATTCATGTGCCGGGTTTCGACGCGGTGTGCCGGATGGTGCAGGCCAACATGGGCATCGGCATCCTGCCGCAGCGCGCCTATGAATTGTTCGGGCGGGCGTTGGGGCTGCAAGCGGTGCCGCTGACCGATGGCTGGTCGGATCGCGACTTGATCGTGGTAGTGCGTGACGAGGCGGGGTTGTCGCCGGTGAGCCGGATCCTGTTCGAGCACTTGCGCGCAGGCAATTGAGCGTTCGCGTTTGGCGAACGCCCGTTGCCGAGTGACGGCTGGATTGCAGCCATGACGTTCCTCTAGCCTTGGCTGCAATTCCAAGAACAAGAGGTACCCCGCGATGACTGCCCCCCTGAGTGCGATCAAAGTGATCGAAATCGGCACCCTGATCGCCGCGCCGTTTGCCGCGCGCATGCTTGCCGAATTCGGCGCCGAAGTGATCAAGATCGAAGCCATGGGTCAGGGCGACCCGCTGCGCAAATGGCGCAAGCTGCACGAAGGGACGTCGCTGTGGTGGTACCTGCAATCGCGCAACAAGAAATCCCTGGCGCTCAATCTGAAGTCCGTCGAAGGCATCGAACTGGTCAAGCAACTGGCACGCGATGCCGACGTGATTATCGAAAACCTGCGCCCCGGCGCCCTCGAAAAACTCGGCCTGGGCTGGGACGTGCTGCACGCGCTGAACCCCAACCTGACGCTGGTGCGCATTTCCGGCTACGGCCAGACCGGCCCCTACCGCGACCGTCCCGGTTTCGGCGCGATCGGCGAGGCCATGGGCGGCATTCGCTACACCACCGGCACCCCCGGTTCGCCACCGGCGCGGGTCGGTGTCAGCCTTGGCGATTCGCTGGCTTCGCTGCACGCGGTCATCGGCGCGCTGATGTCGCTGCTGCGGGTCAAGACCGGGCAGGGTGGCGGGCAGATTGTCGATGTGTCGCTGGCCGAAAGCGTGTTCAACGTCATGGAAAGCCTGGTGCCGGAATACGACATGCTCGGCCATGTCCGCGAACGCAGCGGCGGCGCGTTGCCGGGCATCGCACCGTCCAACACCTACCTCACGGCTGACGGCGCCTACGTGGTGATCGCCGGCAACAGCGACCCGATCTACAAGCGCCTGATGCAGGTGATCGGTCGGGATGATCTGGCCGAAGCCGAAGAATTCGCCCACAACGACGGTCGCGCTGCGAAGAGCGGTCTGCTCGACGCCGCCATCACTCACTGGACCAGCAGTCTGCCGATCAATGACGTACTGGCGGCGCTGGAAGCCGCCGAAGTGCCGGCCGGCCGCATCTACTCGGTGGCCGACATCGTTGCCGATCCGCACTATCAGGCCCGGGACATGTTGCTCGATGCCGAGCTGCCCGGCGGGGCAACGGTGAAGATGCCGGGCATCGTGCCCAAACTCTCGGAAACCCCCGGCGGAGTGAACTGGTCGGGCCCCGGCCTCGGTCAGCACACCGACGGTATTCTCGCCGGTCTCGGCCTGACCGCCTCGGACATCGAACGCCTGAAAAGCCAGGGGGTGGTGCAATGATCAGCGATTACTCGCAGACCCTGATCGTCCAGGAAGTCTCGCCACGGGACGGATTGCAAATCGAACCGACCTGGGTCGAGACCGAAGACAAGATCGCACTGATCGATCAACTGTCACAGGCAGGATTCAGCCGCATCGAGGCCGGCTCGTTCGTCTCGCCGCAAGCGATCCCGGCCCTGCGCGATGGCGAGCAGGTGTTCAAGAGTATCCAGCGTCAGCCAGGAGTGATTTACGTCGCGCTGATTCCCAACCTCAAGGGCGCGCAACGGGCACTGGAGGCCGGCGCCGATGAACTGAATCTGGTGATGTCCGCCAGCCAGACCCACAACCTGGCGAACATGCGCATGCGTTGCGAAGCCTCGCTGGCAGCGTTCGGCGAGATCGTGAGCTTCGCCAGCGGCTCGGGCGTGCGGCTCAACGGCAGCATCGCGACGACCTTCGGTTGCCCGTTTGAGGGCACGATCAACGAAGACCGCGTGCTGCAAATCGTCGAGGCCTATCAGGAGCTGGGCATTCAGGGCATCACCCTGGCCGACACCACTGGCATGGCCAATCCGCGACAGGTCGATCGACTGGTGCGACGGGTATTGCAGCGGGTTTCGGCGGCGGACCTGACCCTGCATTTCCACAACACCCGAGGCCTGGGATTGTGCAACGTGCTGGCGGCTTACGAAGCGGGTGCCCGGCGTTTCGACGCGGCGTTGGGCGGGCTCGGTGGATGTCCGTTTGCGCCCGGCGCATCGGGCAACATCTGCACCGAAGATCTGGTGAACCTCTGCAATGAAGTCGGTATTCACACCGGCATCGACCTGCCGCTGTTGCTGAAACTGTCCCGTGGTTTGCCCGCGCTGCTGGGCCACGAAGTACCAGGGCAACTGGCCAAGGCCGGACGCAATTGCGACCTGCACCCGATCCCCACCTGATGTCACACGCTCGCTGACTCACCCGAACCAGACAACAAAAACAATCGGACGCCCACCGGCAGTCCGCCTGGAGACAACGCTATGAGCCTCAATGTAATGGAGGCGGGCGCGAGCCCGTCCGTCGATCACGACGCCGAAAAAGCCCTGGTCAGCAAGGTCGCCTGGCGCCTGATGCCATTGATCATGGTCTGCTACCTGTTCGCCTTCTTCGACCGCATCAACATCAGCTTCGCCAAGTTCCAGTTGCAGACCGACCTGAGCCTGAGCGACACCGCCTACGGTCTCGGCGCCGGGCTGTTCGTGGTCGGTTACGTGCTGTTCGAAGTGCCGAGCAACATGATGCTGTACAAGGTCGGCGCGCGGCGCTGGATCGCCCGGATCATGATGTCCTGGGGCGTGGCGACGGCGCTGATGGTGTTCGTCAACAGCGAATGGCAGTTCTACGTGCTGCGCTTTGTGATCGGTGCAATGGAGGCCGGTTTCGCCCCCGGCGTGCTGTATTACCTGACGCTGTGGTTTCCGCAGCACTTCCGTGGCCGCATCACTTCGATGCTGTTCCTGGCCTCGGCGTTTGCCGGGCTGGTCGGCGCGCCGTTCTCCGGACTGGTGCTGGAGCACCTCGACGGCGTGCTGCAAATGCGCGGCTGGCACTGGTTGTTTCTGCTCGGCGGTGTGCCGTGCATCGGCCTGGGCTTTTTGGTGCTGACCTTGCTCAAGGACCGCATCGAGGACGCGCACTGGCTGACCCCGGCAGAGAAAAAACTGTTGGCCAGCCGCATCGCCCATCACGAACCGCACAAGAGTGGCGGCTCGTTGCTGGCGGCGCTGAAGATTCCGGGTTTCCTGACGCTGGGGCTGATCTACTTCCTGATCCAGGTCGCGTCCTACGGCCTGAATTTCTGGGCTCCGCAACTGATCCGCAGTGCCGGTACCGAAAGTCCGGTGATGATCGGTCTGCTGACCTCGATCCCGTACATCTGTGGCGCGATCAGCATGGTGGTGATCGGTCGTTTGTCCGATGCCACGGGTGAGCGGCGCAAGTTTGTCGCGGGGCTGGTGATCGTCGGCGCCATCGGCTTCTTCAGCGCGGGGATTTTTGCCAGCCACACCACGTTCCTGATCGTCGCTCTCGGCCTGCTGGGGGCCGGGATCATCGCCGCCATTCCGAGCTTCTGGACCCTGCCACCGAAGCTGCTGGCCGGCGCCGGGGCCGGTGCGGCGGGCGGGATTGCGGTGATCAATACACTGGGGCAGTTCGGCGGTATCGTCAGCCCGGTGATGGTCGGCCGGATCAAGGACCTGACCGGCAGCACCACGCCGGCGCTGTATGTCATCGGCGTGGCGGCGCTGATCGCGGCAGCGTTGCTGCTGTGGGGCCTGCCGCAGAAATTGCGCACGCTGGATAAGTACTGAGGCTTCGGGCTGATCGTTCCGATAACGCGATCGATCAGCCCGCCGGTGCCATTGACCTGGCAGCCGAGTCACCAAACTGAATTAGCGCCACTCCTGCCATCAACAATACTGCGCCGAACACACGCGGCAACGTCAGATGCCTCTCCACCAACCCGAACAGGCCGAAGTGATCCAGCACGATTGACGTGATCATTTGCCCGGCCAAAGCCAGCGCCAGAAATCCCGAAGCCCCCAGCTTCGGCAGCAATACCACCGCCAATGCGACGAAGCAGACCCCGAACGCGCCGCCGGTCCACATCCACAACGGCAGCTTGCTGGCGAGGGCCAGCGACGGCAATGGCAGGCGCAGGGCGACAATCACCGGCAACAACACCAGCACACTCACCACCAGCGAAGTCAGCGTCGCCCACAGCGGATGCCCCAACCCCCGGGCCAGATTGATGTTGATCGCACTCTGGAACGGCACCACCGCCCCGGCGAATACCGCCAACAGCAGCAATCCGACCCACTGCATCGTTCCCATGATCGTTCTCCGGCAAGGTTTTGCTGGACTCTAGGGTATTCGTCGAGCAGATTTAAATTCTGTTTTGGTATCTGGAACATGCATCGAATGAATGATCTGCGCCGCATCGACCTCAACCTGCTGGTGATTCTCGACGCCTTGCTCGGCGAGCAACACGTGACCCGCGCCGCCGAACGCCTGCACCTGAGTCAACCGGCAGTCAGCCATGCACTGGCGCGCTTGCGCGACTTGCTCGGTGATCCATTGCTGGTGCGGGCCGGTTCGGGGCTGGTGCCCACCGCGCGGGCGCTGGAGCTGGCGGCGCCGCTGGCCGAAACCTTGGCCCAAGTGCAATCGCTGCTGGCGCCGAACACCTTTGATCCTGCCAGCGCCCGTCGGACCTTTCGCCTCGCAATGTCAGACTACGGCGCGGCGATCATCCTGCCCGGGCTGATTCGCACCTTGCGCGCGGAAGCGCCGGGCATCGACCTGCAAATCAGCCATGCCAGCCGCGAAGGCATGGTCGAAGGCCTGCTCAACGGCGACATCGACCTCGCCGCCGGCGTACTCCCCGAATTGCCCGGCGAACTGCGCAGCACGCCGCTGTTCGAGGAGCGCTACGTCTGCCTTCTGGATCGCCGGAGCCTTCCCGCCGGAGGTGTTCTCGACCTGCCAACCTATCTCTCCCGTCCTCATGTCTTGCTGGAAATGCGCGGCAGCGGCACCCCGGAAATCGAACGCACCCTGACCGCCCTGCGCGAACGCCGCCGCGTCGCCATCAGCCTGCCGCACTGGAGCGTTGCGCCGCAGTTCATCAGCGGCACGGACCTGATCCTGACCGTCGCTTCGCGGGCGTTGAATGAGGTGGCTGACGAATCGCTGATCATCGTGCCGCCACCGTTTGAAATTGCGCCGTTCACGTTTGTGTCGGCATGGCACAAGCGGCGGGGCGGGGATCAGGCGTTGAACTGGTTGAATCGACGGATTGAGCAGGGGATAGTGCGCGGCTGAAGAACATCAAGGAGCGGGGCGTGACATTGAAGTCTGGGGTTGTTGGTTGGGTGGCGCTGTGTGGGGCGATGATGGCGGGGCAGGTGTTGGCTGATTGTGTGCCTGCGCCTGTGACGGGCGCGCGGGATTTTTCAGTTTGCAAGGCGTGGCCGGCTTTTCCTGGTTTGACGCTCAAGGCTGTCTCCAAGTTTGAGCCGGATCCGGTGTATGGCAAAACCGGTGATGTCGGCAGTTACGATCTTGCTCTCTCTGTTGTCTCGGTCGAGGATCCGGAGCCTCTGGCCACCTATCACAAGCCTTCTGCATTCCAGTCCGATGCGTTCGCGCTGGAAAGTCTGGAGTTCGATACGGCGCGCTACAAATTGACCCCTGAAATTCGGGCCTTTGGTGTTCGAGTCGTCTTCAAAGGCTCCTCCCGCGTCAATCCCATGGATGAGGCTTCGCTGTCCCTTTACGTGAAAGAGGGCGACACGTTACGGCCAGTGCTGGATCGGCTTGTGGTGTATCGCTACAACGGAGAGTGGGATGGAAATTGTGCGGGCGAGCGCGCCAGTACCCTGCGCACTATCGAAATTGGAGTGACCAGTTCTCATGGTTACGCCGATCTGATCGTCAAATCGGTGACTACGGGTACTGTTGGCAAAGGCGATCCAGACACTTGTGATGAGAAAACCACAACCGGTAAACCTGTGCTGACGATCCTTCGCTACGACGGAAAATCCTACGTCTTGCCTAAAGGTTTCAAAGCCATCGAGTGATACAGAGCCAACGCGACTTATTTCAAGGAAGAACAATGCTCACCTCAACCCGACTTCTTTTCGCCCTCGGCTTTCTGGCCGTCACCACTCAGGTCCACGCTGCCTGTCAGGTAAAAAAACTCGACGGACACTCCCTGTCACGCTGCAAAGTGTGGCCGGCCTTCCCCGACAAGGCGATTTCGGCGAAGTCCACATTCGTGCCCGATTCCGAAGGTGACCAGGATGGAGTGTTCGACCTGGAACTCTCACTGCTCAACGCTTCCGACGCCAAACCGGTGGCGACTTATACCAAGCCCGGCGCCTACAACTCCGATGCTACCCGGTTCGATGACCTGAAGATCGATACCGCCCGTTACCGTCTCGCGTCGGACGTTCGCGCGTTCGGCCTGCGCTCGGATTTCTCTGTCCATCTATCGAGAGCCAATCCCTATGCGAGGACAGACTTGACGCTGTACGTCCGCGAAGGCGCAAAGCTACGACCTGTATTGGAAGGTCTGGTCATTCGCAAGGAGTTCGGCGAGGGTACGGGGGAGTGTGAAAACAAGGACACGCAAATTCGCAGAACTGTCGAAATCGGCCCGTTCAGCCACAATGGGTTTGCAGATTTGATCGTTTCTTCGAGTGGTTCGGTGTCCACATCGGCCCAGTCAGGCAAAGAGTGCGTTTCCAAAACCACCGACCTGACCAAAAACCAAATCACCCTGACCTACGACGGCAAGCAATACACCATTCCCGAAGACCTCAGAGGTTACTGACCCGATGCTCACCGGCCTCAACCACCTGACCCTCGCCGTCACCGATCTGGACCGCAGCCTCGCGTTCTACCGCGACGTGCTGAAGCTGCGAGTCGAGGCCACCTGGGACGCCGGTGCCTATCTGTCGCTTCCGGGATTGTGGTTGTGCCTGTCCCTAGATCCGAAGCGAAATCCCGAACCCGCCGCCGACTACACCCATTACGCCTTCAGCCTCGCCGCGGCGGACTTCCCGCTGTTCGTGCAACAGCTTCGCGCCGCCAACGTGCAGGAATGGCGCGACAACCGCAGCGAAGGCGCGTCGTTCTACTTCCTCGACCCGGACGGGCACAAACTCGAAGCCCACGTCGGTGATCTGGCCTCGCGACTGGCCGCGTGTCGGCAAAAGCCCTATGCGGGGATGCGTTTTTTCAACGAGCCGTGAATATTCACAAACCGCTGGGATAGACTGGCGGCCACGTTTTCCGGGACTTGCAGGTTTTCCATGACTCCATCGTTGCTAATGGCCGTGCTGGCCTCGGGTTTCATTTACGGCATCACGCCGGGGCCGGGTGTGCTGGCGGTGTTCGGCATTGGCGCTGCACGTGGGCGGCGGGCCGGGGCGGGGTTCCTGTGCGGGCATCTGCTGGGCGATGTGATCTGGTGCAGCACCGCGCTGATCGCGATTGTCGGCGCCCGGGAAATCGGCAGCACCGCGTTCGATGTGCTCGGTGTACTCAGCGGCCTGTACCTGTTCTGGCTCGGCTGGCGTGCGGTGCGGGCCAAGCGCAGCAACGGTGAGCAGCCGCAGGGCGCGGCGCGTCAGCCGTTCTGGCACGGCATCCTGTTCGGCCTGACCAACCCCAAGGCTTACCCGGTGGCGGTAGCGACCTTTACCGCGCTGCTGTCGAGTCGCGCCGAACTGCTCAACTGGTCGATGCTGCCGATGCTGATCGCCTTGAGCTTCCTCGGCGGATTGCTCGCCTACGCTATCCTCATTGGCATCGTCGGAGCGCGCCAGGTGCGTACCCTGTACCAGCGTCATGAACTGGCGATCACCCGGTTGTGCGGGATCATGTTCATCGGTTTTGCCATCAACGCGCTGGTGCATGCGCTGCCGGGGTTGATGCCGAACAAGGCTTGAAAACAGTCGCTGGGATGCGAGGTCGAGGTCACGGATGGTTGAACAGTGCTGCATTGCCCGGACACCCACGCTGAACCATGGAAAGCCGAAATTCCGCGCCGCTGGCGAGTTACATCGATCTGTTGCTGGACGCCGTTTGCGCGGTCGACAAGCAAGGTCGTTTCGTTTTTGTCAGCGCGGCCTGCGAGCGGATTCTCGGCTACACGCCTGACGAACTGATCGGCCAGTCGATGATCGACTACGTCTACCCGGCCGACCGTGAGCGCACCCTGGCCGCCGCGAGCGACATCATGGGCGGCGAGCCCAAGCACAACTTCGAAAACCGCTACGTGCGCAAGGATGGCAGCCTCGTGCATATCCTGTGGTCGGCGCGGTGGTCGGAGGTCGACCAACTGCGCATCGCCGTGGCCCGGGACATCACCGAGCGCAAACTCGCCGAATCCCGTCAGGCGGCGTTGTACGCGATCTCCGAAGCGGCCCATGCGGCGGAGGATCTGCTGGCGCTGTTCAAGCGTATCCACCTGATCATCGGCGAGTGGCTGCCGGCGCTGAATTTCTCGGTGGCGCTGTACGACGAACACTGCGCGCAGCTGAATTTTCCCTATCACGTCGACGATGACGAGTTGCAACCGGAGCAACCCGGCACCGTCACCGGTCGCCTGTGTGCGGAAGTGATCCGCAGCGGTCAGCCAATCCTGCTGACCCCGGATTGCCCCCACGCGCCGCCGGAGTTCGCCGCGCTGGTGGTCGGTCAGCAATCGCCGTGCTGGCTCGGTGTACCGCTGAGTTCGAAAGACCGCACCATCGGCGCGCTGATCGTCAAAAGCCTGCCCGGCGGCGAGCGCTACACCGAGCGCGACAAGGAACTGCTGCAATACGTCTGCGCCCAGGTCGCCACCGCCATCGAGCGCCAGCAACTGCACGCCCGCCTGCGACGCATGGCGCAATACGATCAACTGACCCAGTTGCCTAATCGCGAGCTGCTGCGCGACCGGCTCAAGGCCGCGCTCAGCCATGCGCGGGAACAGTCCGGGCACATGGCGCTGCTGTATGTCGATCTGGATCGCTTCAAACAGGTAAACGACACGTTTGGCCATGGGGTCGGCGACATGCTGTTGCAGACGGTGGCCAACCGGCTCAAAGGCTGTGTGCGCGAAACCGACACCGTGGCGCGGATCGGCGGCGACGAATTTGTGGTGCTGCTGCACAGCGTCCACGCCGCCGACGATGCCGACAGCGTGGCGGAAAAAATCCGACAGGTACTGGTGCAACCCATGCGCCTGGACGGGCACAACCTGCACATCGAACCGAGCATCGGCGTGGCCCGTTATCCCGAGCATGGCGATGAGGAACAGCAACTGTTCCGTCATGCCGACCAGGCCATGTACGCCGCCAAACGCTTGAATCATCGGCGGCTGGACAGCTGATTGGCGGGTCACCGTTCGTCGCGACGACGGCAACTTTTCTAAACCTTTGGCGGTCAGGAAATTCTCAATCTAGGCGGGCACCTGCTCGCTTACGATCAATGCCAAGAGGTAGAGAATCATGCCTAACTCAAGAAACTCGAACTCGGGAAACTTCGCCAACGATCGAACGAAGGCGTCTGAAGTCGGTCGCAAAGGTGGGAAAACCACCACCACGACTGTCGACAAAGAGCCTAAAACCGACATGGGCCGCAAGCCTGCTCAGAAATCGAAGTAGTCGGCGAAGGTTGTTTTGATTGAGAGGCGGGGGCGCAAGCTCCCGCTTGAATCTGCAAAGAAGGAGGGCGCGACCATGAGCCGGATGGCCACCCGAGTACGCCACATCAGTTTTGTCAGCCTGCTGGGGTTGTTTGCCAGCAGCGCGTTTGCCCAGTCGCCCGCCGACTTCATAAACGAAGCCTCGGCCAAAGGCATGGCCGACATCGAGGCCAGTCGTATGGCGCACAGCAAGGCCGAGTCCAAAGAGGTCAAGGATTACACTATCGTCGTCATCAACGACCGCACCACGGCCAACCAGCATCTGGCGAAAATCGCCAAGAAACTGGACCTCCCGGTTGCGCCCCGCGAAGAAGTCGCCGACAAGGCCAAGGCGTTGATGCCGGAAGTCAAAGAGGGCGCGAGTTTCGATCAGGCCTACGCCGCCAGCCAGGTCAAAGCCACGGAAGAAGCCATCGAACAGATCCAGCAGGAAGCCCAGACCACCGACGTGCCGGAGATCAAGGCGTTTGCCGACGAGACACTGCCGAAACTCCAGAGCCATCTGGAAATGGCTCGGGCTCTTCAGGCAAGCCGCTAAATCCGAGGCAAAAAAACGGCGCTCATGGCGCCGTTTTTTGTTTGCTTCAACAATCGTTCAGATCCTGCTTCGGCTTGCTCTTGTCCCCCAGACCTTCCAGGTCAAACACCTCGTTCTCGCCCATCGCCCGGTAATGCCGGCGCAACGCCTCCAGCTGCTTGAGATCCAGCGACTCCAGCCCGAGCATCGCGTTCTGCGCCTCCTTGTTCACCCGCAGCAACTCATCGAGTTTCAAATGCAGGATGTCAGTGTCGCGGTTCTGGGTGTTCTGGATCAGGAACACCATCAGGAACGTGATGATCGTGGTCGAGGTGTTGATGATCAGTTGCCAGGTATCGTTGTAATCGAAAATCGGCCCGCTCAACCCCCAGAGCCCGATCAGAATCAAAGCCCCCATGAACGTTTTGGGGCTGCCGGCCCAGAGCGCCAGCGTTTGCGAAATCTTTGCGAATTTCATGGCCGTGTTCCTTGTTGGGGGGAGCTTGAAATTCAGACATCGGGGGGATGCGGAAAATTCTACTCACAAGGCTCGTGGCCTTACGGGGCAGCTACCACGATTGATAAAAAACCGGCCCAGGCGGCCGGTTTTTTGTGGTTCAGTTCGTCACTTCAACTTCAGTGGTCCAGCTGAAGTACCCCACAGCCTCGCATTGCTGGTTGACCAGCATGAACTTCAGTTCGAGCTTTGCCGTGCCTGGAGCTTTGGGTGTGCACGCCCAGAAGTGATCGTGGGCCTTCTGGCTGCCCGGTTCAGTCGGTTTATCCGGGTTGGGGGCGGGGACCGTGAGGTCCGGGTGTACTTGCAGGGCCGGATCTGAAAGTACGGTGTTCGTGTCGACCTTCATGCCGTAGACCACAACGCTATGCTCGGCGATGAGACTGACCGTTCTTCCGCGAAAATGAACAATACGACCAATGTCGACAGGTAAAGTGACTTTGCTGTCATTTGTAACTATTTTATTTGCTTCGTTACCTGCGGTGAAAAAGACGAATCCATCGCTGATGATTGTCGGCGATTCGGAATTCAGGCTGGGGTCCGGATAGCGCGAGCGTATTGATTCGGCATCGACGATCAACAGAATATTGTGCGCGTTCTCGGTGATGGAAGACGGTGAGGGGATCGGTTCGGTGGTCATCATGGATTCCTTTCATGATGTTGGCGCAAGACGCCAACCGCTTCGGCCGGACATACATCCTGATTGGCCGAAGCGGTAGCGAATCCGTCGGACCCTTTGTTGCCAAAGAGCCCGAAGCAACGTCAGTTGTGAATGGAAATGAATGGATCCCACGAACAGCAGCCGATGATCTGGCAGTTGCGGTCGACGATCAGGAAGTGGAAGTGATAGGTCACGCGACCGCACGAAAGGGTTTCCGAGGACCAATAGTGGTTATCGACTTTCTGGCAGCTGGGCACCGAAGGATTGCTGGTATTTGGCACCGCAACACAGGCTGTAGCCTTGCGCGGCGAGGGCGGGGAGATCAGGTCGGCACCCTGGTTGCCGATGAATTTGTAGAAGATCACTGCGGTTTCGAAGCTTTGCGACAGGCTGGTTTCACGCCAGCGGATCAGGTCACCGACTTGTGCCTTGAGGTCCAGCTCACCACCGGCCTGGCCGCTGACCACGTTGTCCTGGTTGGTGACCATGTACACGTGATGCCAATCGATCAGCGTCGGATTCTTCGGGTCTTTGCTGATGCCGGGATACTTTTTCAGAATGGTTTCGGTGTCGATCGTGACCAGCACATCCGTGACTCGAGACATGGTAAAGCTCCTTGTTCATAGTGAATGCCTGATACAGGTTTCAGGCGCGACCATGTTGCTTGCCGTTTGGCCGTTGCGAACACACTACTGACGGAACCCACCGTTCACGAGAGATGAGCGGACCTGCTCCCTGCAGGACGACTGATAGGCCGGGTTCCTTCCGACTGCCGCAAATTGACTATAGGCAGGTATTGAAGGCTGTCAAAATTGCGCTTAACCGGTTCGACGGACGGTCAATTGGGTGATAAGGGCCTGCGATTTGGCGATAACCATCGATACGTCGGACTCCGTTTGCCATTTGTCGATCTGGAGCTGGGGGCCACGCAGCCTGTATCGTAACGAACCGCTGGAATGCCCCCGACAGGAGAACGCAATGACCTGGTCCGCCAAGCAATACGTCACTTTCGAAGATGAACGCACCCGCCCGGCCCGCGATCTGCTGGCGGCGATTCCCACGCCCGAGGCGCGTTCCGTGGTCGATATCGGGTGTGGCCCCGGCAACTCGACCGAGCTACTGGTGGAGCGTTTTCCGGGGGCGAAAGTGCAGGGGCTCGACAGTTCGTCGGACATGATCGATGCCGCGCGCAAGCGTCTGCCGCAGTTGCAGTTCGAAGTGGCGGACATCGATAAATGGGCGGATACGGGGCCGTTCGATGTGATCTTTGCCAACGCGGTATTGCAGTGGGTGCCGGATCACGCGACGTTGTTGCCGGCGCTGGCGGGCAAATTGGCGCAGGGTGGCAGTCTGGCGATTCAGATGCCGGATAACCTCAACGAGCCGTCCCATCGGTTGATGCGTGAAGTGGCTGCCAACGGGCCGTGGGCCAGCAAACTCGCGGGCGCGGCGGGGCAGCGAACCGAAATGGCGGATGCCAGTGCCTATTTCTCGATGCTGCGGCCGCATTGCGCGCGGGTCGATGTGTGGCGCACCACGTATCACCATCAGTTGGCGGGCGGGGCTTCAGGCGTTGTCGAGTGGTTCAAGGGCAGTGGTCTTATTCCGTTCCTCAGTCCGCTGACTGAGGCCGAGCGGGCGGATTATCTGGCGCAATATCTGGCGGAGGTCGCGACGGCGTATCCGGCGCTGGCGGATGGTTCGGTGCTGTTGCCGTTTCCGCGGTTGTTCATTGTCGCCACACGTTGAAATGAAAAAGGGCCGATTTGATCGGCCCTTTCTTTTGTCGTCAGCGCTGTACGGCGACCAGCATCATCATTGGTCGCTCACGCTCTTCAGCGAGCGCTGGTTGTGCGGCTACTTCGGCATCGCTCGGGCCCCATTCATTGACGTGTTGAATCGTGAAGCCTGCGCCGATCAACGCATTGAGTAGCGTGCCGACCGTACGATGCTGCTTGATCACCCCGTCGGCCAGCCAGTTGGTCACCCGCTCGCCTTCCATCTGATAACTTTCCAGCGGCCAGCGCTTGTTGCCTTCGCTGTCGATCAGCCAGCCCGGATTGCGCGGCGCCATGAAGATCGGGTGCTCGATGGAAAACACAAAATGCGCACCGGGTTTAAGCGCCGCGTGCAGCTTGGCGAACAGCCCCGAAAGATCCTTGATGTAGTGCAGCGCCAGTGAGCTGTAGGCCAGATCGAATGTGCACGTAGGTAAATCGAGCTGTTCCAGGTCGGCACGTTCGTAGCGGATGTTCTCGGCCGAGGTGGTTTCCTCCGCACGTTCGAGCATTTTCTCCGAGACATCCAGCCCCAGCACTTCGGCAGCGCCTTGTTCGCTGGCCCAGCGGCAGAACCAGCCATAGCCGCAGCCCAGATCCACCACCTGCAAACCGTGCAGGGAGGGCAGCAAGGCTTTCAGCGCAGGCCATTCCGGCGCGGCATCGAGGCCGCCGATGGAGCGGTTCATCTGGCTGTAGCCCTGGAAAAATTCGGGATCGTCGTAGATGTTCTGGGTCATGGGTTTGCTGCTCTTTGAATTTGATTTGGGTGGCTTGGGAGCCACGGTTTTGAATCCCTCGAAAGGTGATGGCGCGTATTCGTCGATGGCCGCGCAGGGGGAGGGTGGTGGGCGATGGGGAAATGCTAGCGGGTCGTGACGAGTGTGAGAACCGGCGGAGTGTTGGGGATCTGTAAACGCGGTTTTTCGATTCGGGATGTTTAAAGAGTGGGTTCCGTTTACTGAACCTTCCCACAAGGTTTTCAGGTTGTCCGTCGGAAGTGCGGGCTCTAGCCTGTGAAGGTCGCTGATGAATCGGCGATCGGGATTGGAACCCCGGCGACTTCACTGAATGCAAAGCGTCGTTCATGACGTATGCTTGCGCACCTTGATGGTGTGCACTCTGTTATGGCGGCTGTGCGCGGGAGACTTCGAGTCTGTCGGGTTTTGCTTGGTGGCCCGGGTTCCAACCTGCGTACAGCTGCCCTCCCTTCGCGTGGAACCGAATGGGGCAGCTCTAACCATCACACTGAGTATCAAATCATGTTCAAGCCAACACCCAATCCCCCCGAGGTCGAAACAGCCCCAACATCCCCCTACACCTCAGTCGACTCCAGAAAACTCAACGACGCCGCCAACCGCGCCCTCGATCACTACCTCTGCCCCGGCGCCCATGTCATGGGCACGAACAACCAACCCGACCCGATGTACTTCGCCAACCCGGCCTACGACACCGAATCCCTGCTGGCCAACGCCAGCGAATCACTGGGCTCGGCATCCGAGATGCTCAACAACTTCGCCGCCACCCTCGACCCCGCCCACCGCAGAACCGCGATAGGCATTGCGCAACTGGTGATGCTGGGGGAATTGGCGGTGAATCAGGCGCTGGATCATGTTGAGGTGAAGGACTGAATTGCAGCTGTTCTGGCAGGCATAAAAAAACCGGTCGTCGCGACCGGTTTTTTTCCCGCTTCAACGTTGCTGCAAAACCTTGAGCGCCGCCGAGGCCAGGAATCCGGAGCGGCTTTTCTCTTCCGGATGGTGCAACACGTACTCATCGATTCGATTGAGCAGATAGCCCGGCAATGTGATGTTGAGTTTCTGAGCTTTGCCCAGGTATTTGGTCACATCGATATCAACCACCGCCCACGTGCAGCCAGCGTATTTGGGGTTGGCTGCATGCAGTGTGACCTTGTTGGCCGGCGGGATGGGCGAGCCGTCTTCGGCCAGAATCTCGAAATGGCCTTCGATGGCTTCGCGAGCCATGGCCATTGCGTCGTCCAGATCATCTCCAGCGGAGAAGCAGCCTGGAATATCCGGCACCTCCACTCCCCAGGCATGTCCTTCATCACCCACTGAAATCGCGATCGGGTAAAGCATGTGTCGTCCTCCACGGCGCAGTTGACCTGATAAGTCAAAGCAGCGCCTGCTGCAAAATACTGATGGCCGTTTTCTTGAGCAGATCCTTCTTCGGGTGAGGCACTGTGACCAGACCAGGTTTGGTCGGATGCTTGAAGTGATGATGACTGCCTCTGACCCGCACCAGATACCAACCGTCTGCGACGAGCTGGCCAATTAGAAAACGGCTATTCACAACACCTCCCTGTGGTGTGCTTGGTGGGTACTATACCCACGATTTTTTATCGATCAACACTATAACCACCGAGCGGTCATCGTCCTTTGATGGAGGCGGCGGTCACGAAGAAGTCTAGGCGGGGATACTTCAGCAGGATGGGGAGTGTATTGCAGGCCGTTTCCATGAAATCCAATGGGTTGGCGTTGAGGCTCAACAGGTGTGGGTTCCTGGCCAAAGTAAGTTTCTGAGGCGACCTCCAATTCCAATATTTTGGGGCTTATCTCGATTTTGACGTGATAACCCACAGTGAAATGGAGTTAAGAAGTGCAAGTAATGTCCGCTCTCGGCGTAGTGAACGGGATTTGCCCTAAATCCCGGACACAAAAAAACCGGCCATCAAGGCCGGTTTTTTCTGTTTGCGCATCCCCCGTCAAACCTCGACGCAGGACATGAATTCGATTGGAGCGGGTGAAGGGAATCGAACCCTCGTTATCAGCTTGGGAAGCTGGAGTAATGCCATTATACGACACCCGCTCAGAGCGGCTGACTTTGTACCAGACTCGGCCACGGATTTGAAGTTTTCTTTGCGTGTGGCGAGTGGAAAAGCCTGAATCAGAGCCAGATCGGTCAATCGCGGGCAAGCACTGCCGGCTGTAGGACGGCTGATTCTCAGCCGCGCAGGCTCGCTCGTGACGACACTGTTTCAAATGGCCAATGCATGGTGATCCTGGACGAGCTGGTAACGCGTTCGGCTGGCCTGTTGCGCCGGTTTCAGGAAACCGAGCAGGGCGTTCTGGCTGTCCCGGCAGGCGGATTTGTGTTCCATGTCGAGGAAGTGCCCGGTGGCCTGCAGGGTGGTGAAGGTGCTTTGCGCCACGTGGCTGCCAAACAGGCGCGCATCTTCGGCGGCGGTGTATTCGTCCCATTCGCCGTTCAGGAACAGCACCGGTACGTTGATTTTCTTCGCCGCGTTCAGATAGCACTGACGATCGCTGTGCAACACGTCGTTGATGTGAAAGTGCATCTGCCCGTATTCGTGCTCGGCCAGGCTGCTGACGTGGCGATAGTTGAAGCGCTTGAACAGCGACGGCAGGTGTTTGCCGATGGTGTTGTTGACGAGGTGGCCGACCCGGTCGCCGTCACGTTGGCCGAGGCATTCGACGCCGCGTTCGAGGTAATCGAGCATGTGCGCGTTGATCACCGGTGAGAACGAGCTGATCACGGCTTTTTCGATGCGCCGAGGCTGATGGGCGAGGGCGACCATGGTCGCGGCGCCACCCCAGGAGAACGACAGCACGTGTTCGGCCGCGAAGTGGTCGATCAGCTCCAGCAGGATCAGACCTTCGACTTCTTTCGTCAGATGTTTCTCGTGGCGGTTGTGGACTTTCGACTTGCCCGCGTAGGGCTGGTCGTAGCAGACCACGTTGAATTGCGGGTGCAGATTTTTCACGGTTTGTGCAAACGACGCAGTCGTGGCCATCGAGCCGTTGACCAGAATGATGGTCTTTTCTGCGGCGTCTGCGCGATAGAACTCCGTGTAAACCCGATACTGACCCTGTATATCCAGCACAGCGATTTCTGGCCTCATGTCATAAGACTCCTGGCAAGCAAGCGGGTATGCGCGCAAATAGAGATTGCACGAGCTTTGTGACAGGTAGGCATACGCCTGGAATTTTGGAGCCCATGTCGATCCGTTACAGCTGGTCGACGGGTATTGTTATTGGCGGTCAATCTGCCGGCTGAGGCGGAGCCTTGAGGCTCTCTACCGACAAAAAGTTTCTTAGAAGTTATGTGTGACTCATCGGTCACAATTTGGCCGACGTCCTGATTCAAGCAGGGGGATCCGGATCGCGCAAGTGCCGTTGGTAAATTGTTCGACAACTTCTGCTGAGCGGTCGGCTGCTTAGAACAAATGAATCTCTTCGGTGCGCAAAGCGCGGTACTCGCCCGGTTTTAGCGCGTGATCCAGCGGCAGCGGGCCCATGGATTCGCGGTGCAGGCGCAGCACTTTGTTGTTGAAGTGGCCGAACATGCGCTTCACCTGATGGTAACGACCTTCGACGATGCTCAGCCGCGCAGTTCGCGGGCCGAGCACTTCCAGCTGCGCCGGTTGGGTGGTCAGGTCCTCGAAAGCGAAGTAGATCCCCTCGGCGAACTTGATCGCATATTCCGGGCCGATCTCCTGTTCGGTCTCGACGTAATAGACCTTCGGCAGTTTGGTCTGCGGCTGGGTCAGGCGCCGCGACCAACTGCCATCGTTGGTGATCAGCATCAGCCCGGTGGTGTTGAAGTCCAGGCGTCCGGCGATGTGCAGGTCGTCCTTGTCCGGCTCGTGGATCAGGTCGAGCACGGTCGGATGCTCGGGATCGCGGGTGGCGCTGACGCAGCCCTGCGGTTTGTACAGCATGAAGTAGCGCGCCTGTTTGCCGCTTTGCAGCACTTCGTCGTCGACTTCGACGCGACTGAATTCCAGGACTTCGCTGTGAGGGTCGCTGACGACTTTTCCGTCAATGCGCACGCGCTTTTCCACCAGCAACAGGCGAACCTGTTTGCGGTTGTAGCGGGGCAGGTTACTGAGGAAACGGTCGACACGCATGATCAGGAATCGGCAGGTAGCGGGGCGCGCATCTTACGGGATCGACGGCTTGGCCGCTTGCAGTTGCGCCTCGACCTGGGCGCAACGCGGGCACAGGCAGGACTTGTCGCGCAGTTCCGCCGGCAGGGCTTCGAGCACTGCCGGATCGATGGAAACGCCGTAGCACCAGCAGGCACGGTCGGCGGTGCGCGGGTCGGCCAGGGTACAGTCGTTGCGCGCGCCGCAGGCCGGGCAGAGGTCAGGTTTGTTCATGAGTGTCAGGCATAGGTCGAGTGAGGCATTTCCACGCAGGTGCGGTTACGACCGGTCTGTTTGGCCCGGTACATCGCATGATCGGCCCGGGACAGCAGGCTGTGCAAGGTGTCATCCCGTTGCAGGGTGGTTGCGCCGATGCTGACCGTCAGATTCAGGGTATGACCGTTGTAGGCATATTCATGCTGTTCGACGTGCTGGCGGATCTTCTCGGCAATCTTCTGACCGGTCTCGCCGTCGGTGTCCTTCAGCAGCACGATAAATTCCTCACCGCCCCAACGACAGACGATGTCGGAATGTCGCAGGCAGCTTTGCAGATCCCGGGCGAACCCGATCAGCACCTGATCGCCGGCCATGTGTCCGTAGGTGTCATTCAAGACCTTGAAGTGGTCCAGATCCAGCAACAGCGCGGTCAGCGGTTTCGGCTCGCGGTGAGCTTCGTGCAGCGCTTGCACGGCGAGCAGGTCGAAGCCACGACGGTTGGGCAGTTCGGTGAGGCTGTCGAGGGTGGCCTGGGCGTGGATTTTTTCCTGATAGCGGCGGATCAAGCGGTTGACCAGCGCCAGTACGATCAACGTCACCAGCAGGCAGATCAGCAGATTGAGGTACAACGACTGGCGGATTTCACTCAGTGCGCCGTCTTCGCGTTTATCGACGAACAGGTACCAGTTCAACTCCGGAATAAACCGCACGTTGAGGAAATGTCCCTGACCGTGGGCGGAATATTCGTAGCTGCCGCTGTGGGGTTTGGGCAACTGGCTGACCAGGCTTTTCATGCTGTCGAGGTCGTTCAGGCTTTTCCCGACTGGCGCCCCCTCCGGCCCGCCCTCGGCACCGGTCAAGACCAGTCGGCCGAAGGTGTCGACGAAGTAAACGCTGCGTTGATAGCGCTGCTGGTACTTGTCGATCAGCTTGATCACCGCGTCCACCGTCAGCCCTACGCCGGCGGCGCCGATGAAGCGATCGTTGTAGTCATAGACCTTGTAGTTGATGAAGAAGGTCATGTTGTCTTTGTTGGCCAGGTCCGGGTCGACGTTGATCTCGTACGGATCCTTCATGTCGCGTACACGGAAGTACCAGGCGTCGCGCGGCTCGTCGATTTTCACCTGCTTGAGCACGCCCTTGGCGTGGTAGTAGGTGTGGGTGCTGTTGGAGATGAAGAATGCGGTATAGGCGCCGTAGTGGGTCATGACCTCGTCGAGGTAGCGGGTCATCTGGTCGCTGTCTTTCTCGCCGTTCACCACCCAGTCGCGCATGAAGGTGTCGCGGGACATCATCGAGGAAATCAGGATCGGTCTGACGAGGTCTTTCTGGATTTCCGAGTACACCGTGTCGGAGGTCAGCGGCAGTTCGGTGTTGACGATGTTGTCGCGGATCGACGCGCGCGAGGCGTAGTAGCTGAGCAGCGAGGTGGCGAGGAAACCTGCGCCGAGGAGGGCGACCAGAGTCAATACCAGCGAACGTTGAGAGTAAAACGCAGATCTGAGCGGCATTGGCAGTTCCGTCGACGGTGGCCCGATGGCAGCATTCTAGTGAGATGGCCGGGAAAAAACTGCGGGATTTGTGCCTGAAATGACGGGTAATCAGACGCCGCTCTTTCACCGACCCTCTCCAGCAGGGAGAGGGTCGGCGATTTGCCGGGTTTTCGGGTCAGTCGCGGCTGGCCAGGTAGGCGCGCCAGCCACCCAGATGGCTGATGTCGAACGCTCCGGCCAGCCCGTAGGGTTCGCAGATGAAACCGCTCTCCCAGCGGCCGTCCGCCAGTTGTACCTTGCCCAACCCGAGGGGGGCCGGGATGCCGGTCAGGAATGAACCGAGTTCGCGGCTTGGCAACTCCCAGACTTCCACCTCGATTGCCACGCCGCCTTCCGCCACGCGCAGCATGCCCGGACGCAGCGGTGGGCCGCCGGCCAGCGCGTAGAGTTTGTAGTCCTTCGAGCTGTGGGTGACTTCGATCAGGCGTGCGCCGCGTTGCTGCAACTGCCAGTTCAGGGCCAACCCATCGAGGTGCGCGCCGCAGACCACCAGCCGCGCCCGGTCATTGCGTGCCGGACTCGCCGGTGTCGGCAGCGCCGGATTCTGCTGGCGCTGCAAGGCGTCCGCCAAGCCCAGCAGATACTGGTCGGTGAACGCCCGGCCAAACAGCGTTACGCCCCACGGCAAACCGTTGTCCATGACCGCACTGGGCACGGCGACGGCCGCGTAATCCAGCAGGTTCATGAAATTGGTGTAGTAACCCAGTTCGGCGTTGCGCAGCACCGGCTCGGCGTCCAGTTCGGCCAGGGTCACCGGGCGGCCGATGGTGGGCGTGAGCACGCAGTCGAGTCCGTCGAGGGCCTGATCGCAAACGGCTTTGAGCGCTTGCAGTCGATACTGCGCACGGAACGCTTGCACGCCCGTCACCGCCGGGGCCTTGGCCAGCACCGCGCGGATCACCGGCAGCACTGCTTCGGGACGCTGTTCCATCAGTTCGCCGGCGATACTGTAACGCTCGGCGACCCACGGCCCTTCGTACAACAACCGCGCAGCTTCGAGGAACGGTGACAGATCCAGTTCGACCGCTTCGCCGCCCAGAGCCTTCAGACGGTCGATGGCGTCGCCGAACAGCAGCGGGCCTTCGGGGCAACCGAAAAACTCAAGATCCTGCGCCCGCGGTACGCCAAACCGGAAGGGTTTGGGAGCACCGAATGCCGAGCCGTCATTCCACGCCGGATTGCTGCGGCTGTATTCATCCCGAGGGTCGAAGCGGGCGGTCAGTGCCAGCAACTGGCTCGCCTCGCGTGCGGTCGCGGTGAAGGTCGTGACGCAGTCCAGCGTGCGGCAGGCCGGCACCACGCCTGCGGTAGAGATCAGGCCTTTGGTGGCTTTGAGTCCCAGCAGATTGTTCAGCGCTGCCGGCACCCGTCCCGAGCCTGCGGTGTCGGTGCCCAGGGCAAAACTGGCGACGCCGAGCGCCACCGCCAGCGAAGAGCCGGCGCTGGAACCACCGGAGGGATATTCCGGCAACACGCTGTTCGGGCAGGCGCCATACGGCGAGCGGCTGCCGTTGAGGCCGGTGGCGAACTGGTCGAGGTTGGTCTTGCCCAGCGGAATCGCGCCCAGCGCCAGCAACTGTTCGACGATGGTTGCCGAACGTTCGGGAAGGTAGGCGAATGCGGGGCACGCGGCCGTGGTCGGGACACCGGCAAGGTCGATGTTGTCCTTGATCGCGAACGGCACGCCATACAGCGGCAAGCTCTCGGGATCACGGCCGTCGAGGCTGGCGAGGTACGGTTCCAGTTCCTCGACGCTGAGCAGATGAATAAACAGGTGATAGTCGGGATTGAGCGCAGCGGCTTTTTCCCGCAGGGCCAACAGCAATTTGCGCGGTGTGGTCTGGCCGTCGCGGTAGGCCTGGCGCAGGGCATCGAGTTGCAGATTCATGAGGTCATCCTTTGCAAAAATGGGTTCAGTCGAGTTCCAGCACCACGACCCGTTGACCGGCGCGTACCGCCGAACCAGGTTGCACGCGAATCTCCCGGACCACGCCGGGCAGCGGCGCGAGCACGGGGATTTCCATCTTCATCGACTCCAGAATCACCAGCGCATCACCGGCCGCGACGCGACTCCCGACCTCGACCTGGACCTGCCACAGATTGCCGGCAATGTGGCTGTCGACACTCTGCTGACCGCTGGCCAGCGGTGTTTCTTCCTGGCTTTGCGGCACGGCCTCTTCGCTGTCGAAATGCGCCTGGCCGCTGGCGATCCAGCGTTCGCGCTCGGCGTTGAACGCCGCTTGTTGTTGCAGGCGAAAAGCGTGGATGCTCTCGGCTTCGCGGTTGAGAAACCCTTGAAAGTCGCCGAGGTTGAGCTGGCTCTGTTCGATGTTCAGGTCGAAACGCCCGAGGGGAAAATCCCGACGGATGCGCAGCAGTTCGTCGGCGCTGACCGGGTAGAAACGGATCTGGTCGAAGAAGCGCAGCAGCCACGGTTTGCCTTCGAACGCGGCGACTTCGCGATAGCGGTTCCACATCTGCAAGGTACGCCCGACGAACTGATAGCCGCCCGGGCCTTCCATGCCGTAGACGCACATGTAGGCGCCGCCGATGCCCACCGAGTTCTCGGCAGTCCAGGTGCGTGCCGGGTTGTACTTGGTGGTCACAAGCCGATGGCGCGGGTCGAGCGGTGTGGCGACCGGCGCACCGAGGTAGACGTCGCCGAGGCCCATCACCAGATAGCTCGCATCGAACACCGTGCGTTGCACCTCGTCGAGGTTGGGCAGGTCATTGATGCGGCGGATGAACTCCAGATTGCTCGGGCACCACGGCGCGTCCTTGCGCACGGTGGTCATGTATTTCTCGATCGCCAACTGGCAGGCCGGATCGTCCCACGACAGGGGCAAGTGGACGATTCGCGACGGCACTTGCAGGTCAGTGGCGCTGCACACGGCGTTCCACTCGCCGGCGACGATGCCGAGCAGATCGGCCAGCGGCAATTGTTCGGGCTGGTAGTGCACCTGCAGCGAGCGGATGCCCGGAGTCAGGTCGATCACGCCGTGCAGGGCTGAGGCTTGCAGCGCCTGCATCAGTGCGTGGGCCCGGAAGCGCAGGACCAGATCCAGCTCCGGGGCGCCGATTTCCAGCAGCAGATGTGTATCGCCGGACAGTCGTGCGACCAGTCGCGTGTCCGCCTGACCCAAATCCAGCACCACTGGCGAAACCAACGTCTGTGATGATGTGGGTGTGGTGTCTGGTCGGGCCCCATCGCTGGCAAGCCTGCTCCCACAGGCATCCCACTTGAGGGCGAGATCGCGTGCGGTCTTGAGATCGACCGGCTCAAACTGCACCTTGTCCCCGGCCTTCAGTTGCCCGAGCTGCCAGAGATCTGCCTCGATCACCGTCACCGGGCAGACAAACCCGCCAAGACTCGGGCCATCCGGGCCGAGGATCACCGGCATGTCGCCGGTGAAGTCCACGGCGCCGATGGCGTAGGGGTTGTCGTGAATGTTCGACGGATGCAGCCCGGCCTCGCCGCCGTCGGCGCGCACCCACTCTGGTTTCGGCCCGATCAGGCGCACGCCGGTGCGGCTGGAGTTGAAATGCACCTCCCATTGCGTGGCGAAAAAGGTGCCGATGTAGTTTTCAGTGAAATATTCAGGCGCGCCATGGGGGCCGTAGATGACGCGGATCCGGCGCACGGCAGGTAATTCGCTGACGTGATGGGGCGCCAACGTCTGCCCGGCGCTGCGCTCACTCAAGGCCGGCACATGCAGCACGTCACCGGCGCGCAAGGCCCGCCCGCCATGACCACCGAACTGACCGAGCGTGAAGGTGCTTTTGCTGCCCAGATAATCCGGCACTTGCACGCCGCCGCGCAGGCACAGGTAGCTGCGGGCCCCGGCGCCCGGCAGATTGCCCAGATGCAATTGACTGCCCGCCGGTATCAGCAGGGCGGTGTTCATCGCCTGCGGCTGGCCGTCGAGTGTCAGGGCAATCGGTGCGCCGGTCACGGCCACCACTGCATCGCAATTGAAGCGCAGCAACGGCCCGCTCATGGTGATTTCCAGCGCGGCCAGGCCTTCATCGTTGCCCAGTAAACGATTGCCCAGACGCAACGCGCGGCTGTCCATCGGCCCCGAAGGTGGCACGCCGACCGCCCAGTAGCCGAGGCGACCGGGGTAGTCCTGGACGCTGGTCTGGGTGCCGGCGCTCAGCACTTCAAACGTGTTGGCCCGGTACACCAGGCCTTCCAGGCAACGGGTCCAGGGCTGACCGCTGGCGAACGGCGTATCGAGCAGAATCTGCCGCAGGTAGTCGCGGTTGGTTTCCACGCCGTAGAGCAGGCTGTCGCCGAGGGCCTGATGCAGATCGGCACGCGCCTGTTCGCGGGTCGGCGCCCAGCTGATGAGTTTGGCGATCATCGGATCGAAGTAGGGCGGGATCTCGCAACCGGCCTCGACCCAGGTGTCGATGCGCAGATGCCGGCCATCGGCGACGGGGAAATCGACCGCTGTCAGCAAGCCGGGGCTGGGCTGGAAATCGCGGCCCGGATCCTCGGCATACAGCCGCGCCTGAATCGCATGCCCCTGCGGTTGCAGGCCTGCGAACAACTCGGCCAGCGGCGGCAAGTCACCGGCCGCCAACTCGATCATCCAGCGCACCAGATCGACGCCCCACACCTGTTCGGTAACGCCGTGTTCGACCTGCAACCGGGTGTTCACTTCGAGAAAATAGAAGCGCTGCGCATCGCTGTCGAAAACGAATTCGACGGTGCCGGCGCTGCGGTAATTCACCGCTTTGGCCAGTTTGATCGCCGCCGCGCACAGCTCATCCGCCATGCCTTCGGGCAGGTTCGGTGCCGGGGTTTCCTCGAGGACTTTCTGATTGCGCCGCTGCACCGAGCAGTCGCGTACGCCGAGGGCGATCACCGCGCCGTGGCCGTCGCCGAACACCTGGACTTCCAGATGCCGCGCACGCTGGATGTACTTCTCGATGAACACTCCGGCGTCGCTGAAGTTGTTCTGGCCGAGGCGCTTCACTGCCTCGAATGACTCGCTCAGTTCGCTGGCGTTACGGCACACACGCATGCCGATGCCACCGCCACCGGCAGTGCTTTTGAGCATCACCGGATAACCGACCTGCGCGCCGGCAATCAGTGCAGCATCGAGGCTGTCGAGCAGTTCGGTGCCTTCGAGCATCGGCACGCCGTGCTGTTTGGCCAGAGCCCGTGCGGTGTGCTTGAGGCCGAACACCCGCAGTTGCTCCGGTGTCGGGCCGATGAAGGCAATGCCATGGTTTGCGCAGGCTTCGGCGAACGCGGCGTTTTCCGAGAGGAAGCCGTAGCCGGGGTGGATCGCGGTGGCGCCAGTGGCTTTGGCGATGGCGAGAATCTTGTCCACGGCCAGATAGGTGCCGGCCGCTGCGCCTTCGCCGAGGCTGTGGGCTTGCTCGGCTTGCAGGATGTGCAGGCTGGCGGCATCGGCTTCGGAGTACACCGCGACGCCTTCGACGTGCAGTTCACGCAAGGTGCGCAGAATGCGGCAGGCAATCGCGCCACGGTTGGCAATCAGGACTTTTTCGAACATGGAGAAACCCCTGGAGCCCGCGCAGGGTGCGGGCTCGACTGGGAGGCGGGCCGTCCCGCCGTTTTTGTTCAGGCGCCAGGGTCGTCCCCGACGGCGAAATCATTTCACTTTTTCAGGCACTGGCCTGAGCGCGCCTGGCACAGGGCAAACAACCAGCGGCGCAGACGGACGAATTTCAGTTCCATACCAGTAGCTCCGCAGGTGTCGGGTTGTAGGCGTTGCACGGGTTGTTCAATTGCGGGCAGTTGGAGATCAGCACGATCACGTCCATCTCCGCGCGCAGGTCGACGTATTTGCCGGGGGCGGAAATCCCGTCTTCGAAGGTCAGGCCACCCTCGGCAGTCACCGGCACGTTCATGAAGAAATTGATGTTCGGCCCGATGTCACCTTTGCCCAGGCGTCCGTCGTGGGCGCAGGCGCGCAGGTAGTTGTCGCGGCAGCTGTGCATGTAGCGTTTTTCCAGGGCGTAGCGCACGGTGTTGCTCTCCTGCGCGCAGGCGCCGCCGAGGGTGTCGTGACGGCCACAAGTGTCGGCAATCAGGGTCAGCATCGGTTTGCCGAGGTTGGAATACAAAACGCTGCCGGTGCTCAGGTAGACGTTGTTTTGTCGGCGCAATGTGCGTTGCACGTCGTAGCGCTCACGGGGATTGGCGGCGCTGTAGAACAAGGTGTCGACCGCCTGATTGCCTTCCAGATCGAGGATGCGCAGGGTCTGGCCGGCCTTGACCTCCATCAGCCAGGGTTCGCCGGCGGGAATGGTGGCGCGGTACACCGCAGCGTCGGGTTGTTTTTGCGAAGTGGCGATAGCAACTGACATGGCGACGATCCTCAGGCGAACAAACGGTCGGTGTTGATAAAGCCGCGCTCGTTCTCCGGGCGCGAGGTACGGCAGTGCTCGGCGACGCTCGGGTCAGCGTTCATCCAGCTCAGCTTCAGCGGTTTGGGGGCGTATTGCGGCGACGGATCCAGCGGATGTTGCAGAGCGGTGAGCACAACCAGGGTGTCCATCGGTGCATACAGTTCGATGTAGTCACCGGCCTGCGAATGGCCCTCGACGAAATGCAAACGCCCGCTGTCGTCGACGTTGACTCGGCTGAACAGGTTGAGGGTCATCAGCAGGTCGGACAGGCCCAGCCCCCACTTGCCGAGCTCTACCAGCAGGTTGTCGGTGCCGTTGCGAAAGAAGCCGTTGCGCAGTTCCTGATAGCGGCCCTGACCGTATTTTTCCGTGACTTCCTCGGCGCACAGCACACCGCCGAGGCTGTCGCTCCAGCCGCAGGTATCCGCCGTGATTGCCGCCAGCACGCGGCCCATGTCCGAGTACAGGCAATGGCCGACGGTCAGCTTGGCGGTATGTTGGCATTTGAGGCTGTCGGGCAGGTTCAGGCGCTCGGTTTTTTCGTTGGCGTTGAGCAAAGTCAGGCTGACGTTGGCCCCACCGCGCAGGTCGGTCAGGCGCAGCAGTTGCCCGCGCTTCAAGACGAAGGAGCGGTGACCGCCGCCGGGCAGGGTTTCTTCGGCGAAGGGTGGAAAAATTCGGGTTGAATCAGTCATGGGAAATTCCTCTCAAGCGGTTCGAAGGGCGCTCGCCAGTTGCACCGGCAGGGCGTCGACGGCGGCGCGTTCGGCGCGGCGGTCGCTGTTCAAAGGGATGTCGTAGGTGATGCGTGCGCCATAGGCACCGGGGGCGTGCGGGTCGAGGCGGACCTTGTCGAACACCAGCAGACGGGTGCCGAGGCTGAAACCTTCGGACAGGTCGTGGGTGACCATGAACACGGTCAGTTGCGTCTCGCGCCACAGCGTCAGCAGCAGCGCGTGCATGTCCTTGCGAATGCCCGGATCGAGCGCGCCGAACGGTTCGTCGAGCAGCAGCACGCGCGGTTTCATGATCAACGCCTGGGCGATCGCCAGCCGCTGTTGCATGCCGCCGGACAGTTGCGCCGGGTACTTGTCCTGCGCATGGCCGAGGCCGACTTTTTGCAGCAGCGCCGAGGCCTGCTCGCGGACGTCCCGTTTGGCGCTGCCGAACAGACGCCCGAGCAGTGGCGCCCGGGGCAGTTCGAGGCCGAGGGCGACGTTGTCCAGCACGCACAGGTGCGGGAACACCGAGTAGCGCTGGAACACCACGCCACGGCTCGCATCCGGCTCGCGCGCCAGTGGCTGACCGTCGAGCAGAATCTCGCCGCGACTGGCGGTTTCCTGACCCAGCAGCAGGCGCAGGAAGGTCGACTTGCCGCAGCCCGAGGCACCGACCAGCGTGCAGAACTCGCCCTCGTTGACGCTGAGGTTCAAGCCTTCGAGCACCATTTGGTCGGCGTATTGCTGCCAGACGTTTTTCACTGTGATGAAGCTCATTTGGCCGCCCCCTCATACCAGGGGAATGCGCGCCGGGTCAGGCGCTTGAGGCCCCAATCCATCAGCCAGGCAAGCAGGGTGATCCACACCACGTACGGCAGGATCACATCCATCGCCAGGTAACGGCGCACGAGGAAAATCCGGTAGCCCAGACCGTCGGTGGAGGCGATGGCTTCGGCGGCGATCAGGAACAGCCACGCCGAGCCGAGCATCAGCCGCAGTGAAATCAGCAGGCGCGGCAACAGTTGCGGCAGAACCACACGCAGCATCAGGGTCCAGGTCGAGGCGCCGAGGGTCTGCGCCTTGATCAGCAGTTCGACCGGAATGTCCCGCGCGCGCTGTTCCAGATCACGGGCGAGTGCGGGGGTGATTCCGATCACGATCAGCATCACTTTCGACAGCTCGCCGAGGCCGAAGACGATGAACAGAATCGGCAGGATCGCCAGCGGCGGCACCATCGATAACACCGTCAGCATCGGCGACAACGGTGCGCCGAACAGCGGCAGGGTGCCGGCCGCCATGCCCAGGCACAACCCGGCCAGCGCCGCGATGCCGAGGCCGATGGCCAGGCGTCCGAGACTCGACACGGTGTCCTGCCAGAGCAGGTACTCACCGGTGCGACTGTCGGCATTGAACGCCAGGCGTTTGACCGCATCGCTCATCTGCACCGCACTGGGCAGCAGTTTGTCGTTGGGGTTGTCCGCCAGACGCTCCGCCGAGCCCATGAAGTAGGCGAACAGCACCAGGGCGAAAGGCAGGATCACCAGCAGCAGGCGACTCGGTCGATCCGGGTGACGATTGATCAGGCGCATGGCCAAATCCTCCGTGGCTTACAGCTTGGCGTCGGCGGCCAGCTGCACGTAAGTCGGATCGAAACGCAGCTTGAGATTGCCTGTGTCGCCGCTGGTCACGCCGTTGGCGAAGGTCATGCCGACGGCACTGGTGTCCTTGGCGCCTTCGCCGAGCAAGCCGTGCTGGAACGAGAACTCGGCAACTTTGCGCATGGTTTCCGGCAGTTGCTTGCTGGTGGCGAACGCCAGGGCTTCTTTCGGCGTGGCGAACAGTTTGGTGGTGTCCAGCTGCGCCTGGAATCCGGCCAGATCGGTGCCCGAAGCTTTGGCCATGTGCTCAAGCGCGGCTTTGCCGGCGGCGTTTCTGGCGTTCATCAAATCGACCACTTCGAACCACGCGCCGGTCAGCGCCTTGCCCAGCGCCGGGTTGTCTTTGAGGGTGGCGCTGTTGACCACCATCATGTCCATGATTTCGCCGGGGATCTGGCTGGAGTTGAAGACTTCGGTCACGCCGGGTTTGGCCTTGATGTCCGAGAGCATCGGGTTCCAGGTGGTGACGGCGTTGACCTGCTCGGTGTTGAACGCGGCGGAAATGTCGGCGTCGGAGGTGTTGACCACTTTCAGGTCTTTTTCGGTCAGGTCGACCGAGTCCAGCGCGCGGGCCAGCAGGTAATGCGAGACCGACAGTTCGACCAGGTTGACGTCCATGCCCTTCAGGTCGGCGACTTTCTTGCCGTCACCCTTGAGGACGATGCCGTCGTTGCCGTTGGAGAAATCGCTGACGATCAGCGCGGTGCTGTCGACGCCACCGGCGGCCGGAATGGTCAGCGCATCCATGTTGGTCATGGTGCAGCCATCGAACTGACCGGCGGTGTATTGATTGATCGATTCGACGTAGTCGTTGAGCTGGACCACGTCGATCTTGATCCCGTATTTCTTCGCCCATTTATCGACGATGCCCTGGCTGCCGGCGTATTCCCATGGCATCCAGCCGGCGTAGATCGTCCAGCACACGCTGAAATGGTCTTTCTGCGCAGCCTGGGTCTGGCTGCTGAGGAGGGCGGCGAAGGCGGCGGCGAGCAGGGTGGGGAAACGTAGTCGTGACATGGCGGATTCTCCAGTTGATCGAGGGCGGACAGGAAGGCAACGCGGCACCGCGAACGGTGGCTTGTCTCCCGGGCTTTTGTCCCGCCGTGTAACCTCAACTGGAGGTCGCCAACTCTCGGACCAGCCACTCGCAGATGCGAGCCGGAACCCTAGTCAGCCATTGCAAATTGTGGTGCCGCGAACCTGTGATGACTCCTGCACGGGTTTGCTAAAGCGAGAGGCGTGCCAAGTCGCGGCGAGCCGTCTGCCACGTGGCTTGTGGGTGGAGGGGCTCAGTTGGCAGGTGCATTCAGCGCTTTGTGTTGGTGCGCGCTTGCACCGTGATGCAGCGCTATGGCCGCTGATCCGATGCGCGTTCGGCGTGGGCACTCGTTAGCGGTTAGCCAGTCAAACCTGATGTCAGCCGGTCTGTGCCGACTGCTGTCACAGGTCTTTCAGGAGGCCGCCATGCTGCTCAAGAAAATGCTGCGTCGGGCACTGTTCGCTGCGGTGTTCGGTCTGGGGCTGTCCGGTTGTTACTACTACGCCGGCGGCTACGATGTTTACTCCACGCCCTATTACTCTCCCGGCTATTACTCGCCTTATTACTACGGTGGTTATTACGGTCCGCGGTACTACGGCGGCGCCCGCTATTACTACGGCGGCTATGGCTATCGCGGCGGTTACGGACGGGGTTATCACGGCGGCGGATACCACGGTGGGCACCACTAATCAGCGGCTGAATGACGGCGTTTCTGCATGAACAAGGTTTCATGAATCACTTGTTTCAAGTTGTTGCAGAAACGCACCGGATGCCGAAATCGCTGTCAGATATTCCGTCAGTCGCCGAATGAAAGACTGACGCCTGCCAGCGTCGCTGGTGTGGCTACCCGCGGTCCAGGAGGCCGCCATGTATCGCCGAATTCTTCTGTTTACCGTGATGCTTTTTTCCCTTGGCGGATGCGTCCCTTATTCCTACGGAGATGGCTACTACAGCTCAGAGGTCTACACATCGCAGGCACCTTCGTACTACAACAGCGGTGGCACTTATTACAGCGGCGGCAGCACGTATTATTCGGCGCCGCGCTACTACCAGCCAGCGCCACGCTATTACCAACCGGCTCCACGCTACTACTCGGCGCCTCGTTACTACCAACCGGCCCCGCGTTACTACGAGAACCGTCGCTGGCACGGTCATGATCGCGGACGCTGGGACGACCATCGTCGCGGTGGCTGGGATGATCGCCGGGGTCGTGGCAACTACGACCGTCACAGTGGACGCGGCGATTACAACCGGCACGGCAACCGCTGGTAACCCCCCGCAAAAAAGCGGCGCATTGAGCGCCGCTTTTTTTGTGCCTGGATTTCAGTAGCTGGAGAGATCCGCCAACGGATGCCGCCCCTCCCAGACCTTGTGAAAGTGCGCCTCGACCACCGCGTCCGGCACCCGGGCGATGTCCGGCCAGTGCCAGTGTGGTTTGTGATCCTTGTCGATCAGCCGCGCCCGAACCCCTTCGCTGAACTCCGGATGCCGGCAGCAATTGAGGCTCAGGGTGTATTCCATCTGAAAGACTTCGGCCAGCGACAAGTGGCGGGCACGAATGATCTGTTCCCAGACCAGATGCGCCGTCAGTGGCGAGCCTTCACTCATGGTTTTCGCCGCACGGGCAATCAACAGGTCGCTGTTGTCCCGATGCAGGCTGATGGCTTTCCAGGCGCAGGTGACGTCGCTGACATCCAGCCATTCATCGATCTGCTGTCGACGCGGCAGCCATTGCGCCTCGGGCATCTGCGCCACGGCTTCCTGCTGCAGCGCCTTGAGCAGGCTGTTGAGCTGCATGGCGGTTTGTTCCTGCCAGTTCAGCTGCAACAAGCCGTCGATCAGTTCCTGTTGCTGTTCGTCGAGCAGGAAACGGTCGGCGAGATCCAGATCGATCGCATCGCGGCCGTTCATGTGTGCGCCGGTCAGGCCGAGGAACAAGCCGAGCTTGCCCGGCAGTCGTGACAGGAACCAACTGGCGCCGACGTCCGGGTACAGACCGATGCTGATTTCCGGCATCGCCAGTCGGCTGCTCGGCGTGACGATCCGGATGCTCGCGCCTTGCAGCAGGCCCATGCCGCCGCCGAGCACATAGCCATGGCCCCAGCAGATCAACGGTTTCGGGTAGGTGTGCAGGCTGTAGTCCAGACGGTATTCAGCGTTGAAAAACTGTGCGGCCAGCGGCGGCACTTCGCCGGGATGGGCGCGACAGGCTTCCACCAGGCTGCGCACTTCGCCGCCGGCGCAGAAGGCCTTGGCGCCGTTGCCGCGCAGCAGCACGCAGACGATTTGCGGATCCTTGGCCCAGGCGTTCAGTTTGTCACTCAGGGCGTGGATCATCGGCAGGGACAGCGCATTGAGCGACTTTTCGGCATCCAGCGTGGCCACGCCGATGCGCGCGCCGTCGGTGCCGGTGAGTTCTTCGAAGTGCAGATTCATCGTGACCTCGATCGGGAATTTGAACGATCAGTATGATCGCTGTGTGGGAAAGTGCCGGATCTGCGTCAGATCAATTGACAAGCGTGGTCGGCTTTCCTAGGGTTCGCCCCATTGTTTTTGCCGGGTATGACCATGACTGCTGACGACCGTATCAAACTCGAACCGAGCTGGAAGGAGGCACTGCGTGCCGAATTCGACCAGCCCTACATGGCAGAGTTGCGCACTTTTCTGCAGCAGGAGCGGGCGGCCGGCAAGGAAATCTATCCGCCGGGCCCGATGATCTTCAACGCGCTGAATTCGACGCCGCTGGACAAGGTAAAAGTGGTCATCCTCGGCCAGGACCCGTACCACGGCCCGGGCCAGGCCCACGGCTTGTGCTTCTCGGTGCAACCGGGCGTGCCGGCGCCGCCGTCGCTGGTCAACATCTATAAAGAGCTGAAGCGCGACCTGAACATCGACATTCCCAACCACGGCTATCTGCAGAGCTGGGCCGATCAGGGCGTGTTGATGCTCAACACCACCATGACCGTCGAGCGCGCCAACGCCAATGCGCACAAGGACAAGGGCTGGCAGTTCTTTACGGACCGGATCATTGAGGTGGTCAGCCAGCAGCAACCGCATCTGGTGTTCATGCTCTGGGGCGCTCATGCGCAGAGCAAACAGAAGCTGATCGACGCCACCAAGCATCTGGTGCTGACCTCGGTGCACCCGTCACCGCTGTCGGCTTATCGCGGCTTTCTCGGTTGCGGGCACTTCAGCCGCACCAACAAATTCCTGGAGCAGAACGGCGAAGCACCGATCGAGTGGCGTTTGCCGCCTGTTATATAAACAGGCACGTGCAATGAAAGACTTCGCCTGTTGTTAACCGTTAATCGGATTATGCGTACAACCTGTAATATCTGACAGTAGACGCGGGCTTCTTTAAACCGCCAAATGTTTGAACGCAGGGGCGCTTGTCCATCTGCGTTAATTCGGTTTCAGGAGGTCGACGTGGAAAATTTGACGTTTGAAGAAATAAAAGCCTTACCAAGAGCGGAAGGTGATTTCTCATTTGAAACAAGCCGCTTTCGTAACAGGGATTCGCATGCCAATTTCACTGCGAACGAGCTGTATCTGCAAGTTCTTGGCAACGGGCAATTGCGGGTCATAGGCCATAGCGAAATCCCGCAGTGGTCTAGCGCATTATTGCTGTATTTCCCTGCCGGGACAGAAGCTGGAGTACATGAAATCGGGCCCAGGAAGGTTGAAGGTGTATACACCGTGCAGGAGTTTGGGGTGGGGGAGCGCTACACTCTTATTTCTGGATCAATTGATCTAGATAACAATCCCACGGCGAAAAATTGTAAATCTTCACACTTTGAGGCCATTGCGCAATTGGAAGGCGGTACAAGAAGGTTAGCGCTTTCTTTTGGTCGCTTTGAGGTCAACGCTTAGTTTGTCAGTGGGAAGGCGATCCAGCGGGTCGGGCACCTTCTTTTAGCGCACCTCCCGCTTTAACCCCTTATTGCGCAGTCTTGTTCCAGTATTTGAACAACGGTTCCGCCAGAAACAACACGAACAACAACCGCATCACCTGCATCGCCGTCACCAGCGGCACCGACAATTGCAGGGTTTCCGCCGTCAGGCTCATCTCGGCGATTCCGCCGGGCATCATGCCCAAGGTCAGCGAACGCAGATCCAGGTGGGTCAGTGCACTCAGCCCCAACGCCGCCAGTGTCGCGATCAACATGGTCAGCGCCGTGCCGATCAGCGTGCGCCCCATGAACGACGGTGCGCGGCGGAAGAACTGCCGGTTGAAGTGACAACCCAGCCCGCTGCCGATCAGCCACTGGCCAATCTGGCTGCCGCCATTGGGCAGACTGATGTGTAAGTCCCAGGCGATGCTAACTGTCGCACTCACCAGCAACGGGCCGAACAGCCACGGATTGGGTTGGCGCAGACGTTGCCAGAGCCAGGCGAGCAGGCCGCCCGCCGGAAAAAGAATCGCCAGCCAGCGCCAGTCGACGCTGCCGGCGTGTGAAATCGGAGTGCCGTCACCCAGCAGATACTTGAACGCCGCCGGAACACACAACACCACCACCAACACCCGCAGACTCTGCCCGGCCGCGACGTGGCTGAGCATCGCGCCGTTGCGTGCACCGAGGTTGACCATCTCACCGGAGCCGCCGGGCATGCTGGAGAAAAACGCCGTGGCGCGATCCTCACCGGTGCGGCGCATCAGCCACACGCCGACCACCGCCGACAGGCTGGTGACCAGCGCGCCGAAGAAGATCAGGCCGAAGTGGCTGAGCACCTGCTCCATCACCAGTGGGGTGAAGTGCAGGCCGATACCGATCCCGACGATCCACTGGCCGCACTTGCGGCCGCCAGGGATTTCAGCCAATTGCCATGGGGTCAGGCAGCGCACCAGGATGATCGCCAGCAACGAGCCGACCATCCACGGCAGCGGCCAGCCGATCTGGCTGGCGATATAACCGCCAAGCAGACCGACCAGCGGGGTTCCCCACCACTGTTTCAACGAGGAGCGATCAAACATCGGCAATCGCGTTCCGGGCAGCGGAGCGACGACGCCAGATGCGCAGCAGCGGGAACGCCAGCATCAGCGCGGTCAGCACCCAGACACCGAAGGTGATCGGGCTCGACCAGAGGATGTCCAGCGCACCGTTGGAAATCGACAGCGCCCGGCGCAGGTTCTGCTCCATCAGGCCGCCGAGGATGAAGCCCAGCAGGACTGGCGACAGCGGGAAATCCAGTTTGCGCAGGATGTAGCCGAAGATGCCGATGCCGACCATCAGGAACAGGTCGAACGTGGTCGCGTGCACGGCGTAGACGCCGATCCCGGTAATGATCGCGATCACCGGCACCAGTGCCCAGTTCGGCACAGCGAGGATGCGGGTGAAGATGCGGATCATCGGGATGTTCAGGATCACCAGCATGATGTTGGCGATGAACAGCGAGGCGATCAGGCCCCAGACGATGTCCGGCTGTTGCTGGAACAGCAGCGGGCCGGGGGTGATGTTGTACAGCGACAGGGCGCCGATCATCACCGCCGTGGTGCCCGAACCCGGAACGCCGAGGGTCAGCATCGGCACCAGCGCGCCGCAAGCGGAGGCACCGATGGCGGTTTCCGGCGCAGCGAGGCCGCGGGCGTCGCCCTGACCAAACTTGCCGCTGGCACCGGCGATGCGTTTCTCGGTCATGTAGGCCACGGCGCTGGCGAGGGTCGCACCGGCACCCGGCAACACGCCCATGATGAAGCCGAGCAGGCCGCAACGGATGTTCACCACGAACACCGACGCCGCCTCCTTGAAGTTGAACATCATCCGCCCGGTCGCTTTCACCGCTTCCTGGCCGCGATGGGTTTTCTCCAGCAGCAGAAGGATTTCGCTGATCGAGAACAGGCCCAGCACCAGCACCACGAACTGAATGCCGTCAGTCAGGTGAATGTTGTCGCCGGTGAAGCGGTAAACACCGCTGTTGGCGTCGATGCCGACGCTGGACAGGAACAGACCGATCAACGCCGCGATGAAGGTTTTCAACGGTCGGTCACCGGCCATGCCGCCGAGGCAGACAATCGCGAACACCATCAACACGAAGTATTCCGCCGGCCCGAAGGCAATCGCCCATTTCGCCAGCAGCGGTGCGAACAGCACCATGCCGCAGGTGGCGATGAAGGCGCCGATGAACGAGCTCCATGCCGACAACGACAGCGCCACACCGGCCAGGCCTTTGCGGGCCATCGGGTAGCCGTCGAGGGTGGTCATCACGGTTGAGGCTTCGCCCGGAATGTTCAGCAGGATCGAGCTGATCCGGCCGCCGTATTCGCAACCCAGATAAACCGCCGCCAGCAGGATCAGTGCCGATTCCGGCGGCAGCCCGAGGGCGAATGCAATCGGGATCAGCAATGCCACGCCATTGATCGGGCCCAGACCCGGCAACAACCCGACCACGGTGCCGATCAGCGTGCCGGTCAGGGCCGTGACCAGGTTGTACGGACTCAGCGCGACGCCAAAGCCCTGACCCAAATAACCGAGAGTATCCATATCAGTTCTCCAGAACGTCGAGCAGGCCGAGGGGCAGCGGTACGTCCATCACGCGGTCGAATAGCACGTACAAACCGATCGCCATCAGCGTCGTGACAATGACGCTGGGCACCCAGCGCCCGCCATACAGGCGCGCCATCGGGATGCCGATCAGAATGCTGCTGAGGATGAAGCCCAGCGGTTCGAACAAGCCGGCGAACACCAGCAGCAGGGCGACGCAGATCGAGATCTTGGTCAGGGTTTCGCGATCCAGCGGCGGCTCGTCCTCACTGTGTTTGATGGGCGCCGGACGAAACACCATGTACAGCAGCGCCAGGCCCATCAGGCCCAGCATCAGCAGGGGGAATGCCCGAGGGCCGACCGGTTCGTAGGAAAAAGCCGCCTGATACGGCCAGGCCATCAGTGCCAGGCTGGCGCAGACCAGCAACAGCACCGAGGCAAAAATGCGTTGAATAAGCATGGGGAGCTCCTGGGCCACGACCCTGCGAGGCAGGGCCGTGAGCGCTAGACAGAGACGATCACTGAATCAGGCCGAACTCTTTGGCCAGCACCTTGTAGTCCGCCACTTGTTTCTTGACGTAGGTGTCCAGCTCGGGACCGGTCATGGCGAACGGGAAGAGCTCACGCTGATCGCGCAGCTTGGCGAAGTCTTCCGAGGCCAGCAGTTTGTCGAAGGAGTCTTTCCACCAGGCGTAGTCTTCGTCGCTGACTTTTGGCCCGAGGTAGAAACCGCGCACCACCGGCCAGACGATGTCGTAGCCTTGTTCGCGGGCGGTCGGGATGTCTTTCATTTCCGGCTCGTCCAGGCGTTTCTCGGCGAACACGGCCAGCAGACGCATGTCGCCGCTCAGAATGTGCGGCATGGAGTCGGAGATGTCGGTACTGCCGACCTGGATATGGCCGCCGAGCAGGGCGGTGGCGATCTCGCCGCCACCTTCGAGGGCGACGTAACGCAGGTCGCGCGGGTTGATCCCGGCGGCTTTGGCGATCAGTGCAGTCTGCATCCAGTCCTGGCTGCCGACGGTGCCGCCGGAACCGATGACCACAGCGCTCGGATCTTTCTTCAGGGCTTTGACCAGATCGTCGAGGCTCTTGTAGGGCGAATCGCTTTTCACGGCGATGGCGCCATAGCTGGTGCCGACCGCCGCCAGCCAGCGCACGTTGGTTTCATCGAACCGACCGAACTTACCCTGGGCCAGGTTCAGCAACGAACCGCTGGACCACGCCACCAGCGTGCCGGCATCGGCCGGACGCTGCGCCACAACGGCGTTGTACGCCACCGCGCCGACGCCGCCGGGCATGTAGGTCACGCGCATCGGTTTGGTCAGCAGTTTTTCGTTGACCAGCGCGCTTTGCGCCAGTTTGCAGGTCAGGTCGAAACCGCCGCCAGGGGAGGCGGGGGCGATGCATTCCGGACGTTTCGGTTCGGCCATCAGTTGGCCGGCGAACAGCACGCAACTGGCGGCGAGGGCGAAACGGCGCAGGGATCGGTTCATGAGTGTCTCCACGGGAGTTGTTGTTTTTGGGGATGTTTCAGGTGCGGCAGTTTCGCGCGCGCAGGCTAACAGGCTCAGACCCGGACGGGTTGAACGCCGCGCAGCCGACGATGGCGCTGACAAGCGAAAACGGGGAAATTCGAGAGGAAGAATGAAACGGGTCAACCTGAAGCTGTGTGGACAGCATGGTGCAGTACCTCGTTATTGTTCTTATTGGCGAAAACGCATCGAGGCGTTTTTCGAGAGCTACGTTTTGAAGCTACGGTGTAAGGACAGACAAAACGGCGAAGGTCGGCAGTCGGGACCCTCGGTGAAGCGACTCTAACGGCCCAACCTTTCGCTAACCTTTCAGTATTCTTTCGCGTGTTTTCGGGCTTCACAGTGGCGGTTGCGGCTGTAAACTCCGCCGCAAAGAATGGCGTCGGCCATCCCTGAATGAGGTAGAGATCCATGCGTGTCCTGCTCGTCGAAGACCATTTGCCGCTGGCCGAAAGCGTCGCCCAGGCGCTCAAGAGCACCGGTCTGACCGTGGACGTCTTGCACGATGGCGTGGCTGCCGATCTGGCCCTGGGCAGCGAGGAATACGCGGTGGCGATCCTCGATGTCGGCCTGCCGCGCATGGACGGTTTCGAAGTGCTGGCGCGCCTGCGGGCCCGGGGCAAGAACCTTCCGGTGCTGATGCTGACCGCTCGCAGCGACGTCAAGGATCGGGTCCATGGGCTCAATCTTGGGGCCGACGATTATCTGGCCAAACCGTTCGAACTCACCGAACTCGAAGCGCGGGTCAAAGCCCTGTTGCGCCGTAGCGTGCTCGGCGGCGAACGCCAGCAGCGTTGCGGTGTGCTGGCCTATGACCTCGACACCCGACGCTTCACACTCGGCGATGAATTGCTGACGCTGACCTCCCGCGAACAGGCGGTGCTCGAAGCGCTGATCGCCCGTCCGGGTCGGGTGATGAGCAAGGAGCAACTGGCTGCGCAGGTGTTCGGTCTCGACGAAGAGGCCAGCCCCGACGCCATCGAAATCTACGTGCACCGCCTGCGCAAGAAACTCGACGGCCATTCAGTGGCCATCGTGACTTTCCGCGGTCTGGGCTATCTGCTGGAAAGCCGCGATGCATAAGCCCAGCAGCCTGCGCTGGCGGTTGCTGTGGAACCTCGCGCTGCTGCTGGTGGTGTTGATGCTCGCCAGCGGATTGAGCGCGTACTGGAACGGTCGTGAAGCTGCCGACACCGCCTACGACCGCACGCTGCTGGCCTCGGCGCGGACCATCGCCGCTGGTCTGTCGCAGCGCGATGGCAGTCTCAGTGCCGACGTGCCTTACGTGGCGCTCGACACCTTCGCTTACGACAGCGCCGGGCGCATCTATTACCAGGTCAACGACATTCATCAGCAGCTGATTTCCGGCTACGAAAACCTGCCGGGCCCGCCGCCGGGCACGCCGAGAACCGACAGTTATCCCGCCCTGGCGCGCTTTTACGACGCGAAATATCAGGGGCAGAACGTGCGTGTGGTGAGCCTGCTGAAAGCTGTCAGCGAGCCGAACATGAATGGCATGGCGGAGATCCGCGTTGCCGAAACCGACGAGGCGCGAGTCAGCATGGCCCGCAGTCTGGCGGCCGATACATTGCTGCGGCTAGGGATGCTGGCGATTGGCGCGTTGTTGCTGGTGTGGTTTGCGGTGAGTGCTGCGCTACGGCCGATCGAGCGTTTGCGCACGGCAGTGGAAGAGCGTCAGCCCGATGACCTGCGGCCGTTGCCGCTGGTGGAAGTGCAGCACGAATTGTGGCCGCTGGTGCGGGCGCTCAATCACTTTACCGAACGCCTGCGCGGGCAGTTCGAGCGGCAGGCGCAATTCATCGCCGATGCGGCCCATGAACTGCGCACGCCACTGGCGGCGCTCAAGGCGCGACTTGAACTGGGCTTGCGCTCAAACGAGCCGCAGACCTGGCGCGAGACATTGGAATCCTCGGCGCAAAGCACGGATCGCCTGACCCATCTGGCCAATCAGTTGCTGTCGCTGGCCCGGGTGGAAAACGGCGCCCGGGCGATTGCCGAGGGCGGAGCGCAGTTGCTTGATCTGAGTCAGTTGGCGCGGGAATTGGGCATGGCCATGGCGCCGCTGGCCCACGCGCGGGGTGTCGCGCTGGCGCTGGAAGCGGACGAGCCGGTCTGGCTGCGCGGCGAGCCGACGTTGCTCAACGAGTTGCTGAGCAATCTGGTGGACAACGCTCTGGCGCACACGCCGCCGGGCGGCAACGTGATTCTGCGGGTCACGGCGCCGGCGGTGCTGGAGGTTGAAGACGATGGCCCGGGCATTCCGCTGGAGGAGCGGGATCGGGTGTTCGAACGTTTTTACCGGCGCAACCAGCAAGTGGCCGGTTCCGGGCTGGGGCTGGCGATTGTCGGGGAAATCTGCCGCGCGCATCTGGCGCAGATCAGTCTGCACGATGGTGAGCAGGCGGGTTTGAAGGTGCGAGTGAGTTTTGTCGCCGGTTGATCAGTAGAACATCGAACGCGATTCTTCCAGATCGGCGCACAGCGCCTTGTTGTCCGGATCAATGCCGAGCTTGCGGAATGCCGGCACGCTGAACGGATCGATGCGGGCCATCGGGTGATCGGTGTCCTTGTGGCAATACAGGCTGGCCACTTGCACGATGTCGACGTAATCGATCTGCTGCGATTCGCGCTTGAGATCCTGATACAGCCCCGGCAACTCGACCAGACGCTCCGGAAACTCCCAGACCCGTAGCAGCTTGTCGCCGAGCAACGGGTGAATGTGGTCGATCACATGGTTGAGGCTGACCGGGTCGGACAGCAATTCGTAGTGGTCTTCGGCGTAGGTCAGGATCGGCAGCACGCCGATCTGATGAACCAGTCCACCGAGCGCGGCCTGATCGGGCTTGAGCTGGGTGTAACGGCGGCACAGGGCGTAGCTGACGCCGGCGATCTCCAGACTCTTGCGCCAGACTTCGCGCATCTTCTGTTCGACCACGTCGGAGCGGGCGTGGAAGATCTGCTCCATCACCAGACCGATCGCCAGGTTGCTGCTGTAATTCACGCCCAGCCGGGTGATGGCGGTGTGCAGGTCGGTGACTTCCTGAGTGGCGCGCAGCAGCGGGCTGTTGACCACTTTGATCAGGCGCGCCGACAGCGCCGTGTCGCGGCCGATCACTTTGCTCAGGTCGCTGACGCTGATATCCGGGTCTTCAGCGGCCTTGCGAATCTGCAGGGCCACTTCCGGTAACGTTGGCAGAACCAGGTCATCGTTATCGATGGCCTCAACCAAATCCTGTTGGACCTTATCCGCCAGCTCACTCATGTCGTTTCTCTAGGGTGTTGCAACAAATGCTGCGATCAACGCTGGATTTCGCGGTCGCGATCCAGTTCGTAAGGCAGGTCGAGCAAGTGCAGCGCCGGACCTTCGGCCGTGCCCAGATGCAAATCGCCTGCGTCGGCAGCTTCGGCCTGCAACACCGCCAGCAGTTCAATATTCTTTTCGGTACGGGCGGCCAGCACCACTTCGCCGATGGAACTGCCGTGGCTCGGGGCGAACAGCGGGGTGCCCGGTTCCGGCAATTCACTGGCGTCCAGTTGCACGCGGTACAGGCGACGCTTGAGTTTGCCCAGGTACTGCATGCGCGCGACGATTTCCTGGCCGGTGTAGCAGCCTTTCTTGAAACTCACGCCGCCGACGGCCTGCAGGTTGAGCATCTGCGGGATGAACAGCTCGCGGGTGCTCGGCATGACCTGGCCGATACCGGCGCGGATCTGTCCCAGCAGCCATTGATTGAGTTCGCCTTCGGTCAATTGCGCGGACAGCTTGCCTTTGACGGTGTCGGCCTGATCGGCGGGCACCCAGAGTTCGGCACGGTTAGGGGAGACGCGAATCGCGATCAGCCCTTCGTGGCGAACCACGCTGTCGGTGTCTGCCGGCAGTTCCAGACCCAGGCTGCTCAGGGCAGCATCGCCATGATCCAGACCGAAGCGCACCCAGGAGGCGCTTTCGTCGGTCAGTTTCGATTTGGAGAACACCGCGTACTTCTTCAGATCCGCCAGTTGCGGCTCCAGCAGCTCGCTGGCCATCGCCAGCAGCACGCCGTCGCCTTCCAGCACGATGCGGAAACTCGACTGCATCCGGCCTTTCTGCGTGCAACGGGCACCAAGGCTGGCCTGGGTTTCACTCAGGTAATTGATGTTGCAGGTCAGCTGGCCTTGCAGGAATTTGCCGGCATCCGCGCCGCGAACCGCGAGAACGCCTTCATGAGAGAGGGTGCAGAAAAAAGCAGAATCGGCCATGGGTCATCGCAGGGTAAATAGACTGGGGCACATCATAAGGGGGTGGTGTTGAAATGGGTAGTTGATAAAGGATCGGTGGTGCCCGACCAAAGCCGACTGTTCGACCCGCTTCGGGCCTGTATACTTGCGGCCTATTTGAGGAGGGCTCCATGGTCGAACAAGTTGAACTGAATCGCCTCTTTTGGCACAGCCGTCGCGGCATGCTGGAACTCGACGTGTTGCTGGTGCCGTTCGTGAAAGAGGTCTACGCCAATCTGAACGAGGTGGATCGCGCGCTGTATGTCCGCCTGCTCGAGTGCGAGGATCAGGACATGTTCGGCTGGTTCATGGAGCGCAGCGAATCGGAAGATCCTGAGCTGCAACGTATGGTTCGCATGATTCTGGATCGTGTCCAGCCCAAGTAACACGTTTGAATGCCGCTGGCATGCCTCACGGCAGATGCTGGCGGCGTATCTTCTGGCCCAGGCATTCGCGCTGGGTTCTTTGTTTCTATTGTCGATTTCTTTCTGGGCCGGTTTGCTCGGGGCTTTCGCGTGTCTTGCCCACGCTGCCTGGGTGTTGCCGCGGCAGATCCTGTTGAGTCATCCCGAGGCATTTTGCGGATTGCGTCGGGACGCCGATGGCTGGCAACTGTGGAACAAGGCCGATGGCTGGCAAGCGGTGCAGTTGCGCCCGGACAGCCTGGCGCTGCCACTGATCGTGGTGCTGCGCTTTCGCTTGCGTGATGAGCGACGGGTCAGGTCGATCTGTGTGCCCCGGGATTCGCAGGCGGCGGATCTGCACCGACGCCTGCGGGTACGTCTCAAGTTCAGCCGACGTAGGTGGGCGGCACCAGAATAGTGTCGAGTGCTTCGGGCAGCAGGTCCGGGTAGTCGAGGGTGTAATGCAGGCCTCGGCTTTCCTTGCGCTCCATGGCCGAGCGGATCATCAGTTCCGCTACTTGCGCCAGGTTGCGCAACTCGATCAGATCACGGCTGACTTTATAGTTGCTGTAGAACTCATCGATTTCGTCCAGCAGCAGGCGCACGCGATGCTGTGCCCGTTGCAGGCGCTTGTTGGTGCGCACGATACCGACGTAGTCCCACATGAATCGCCGCAATTCGTCCCAGTTGTGGGCGATGATCACGTCTTCATCGGAGTCGGTCACCTGGCTGGCATCCCAGGCGGGCAGGGCGCGCGGGATGGCGACGTCGGGCAGTTGCTCGAGAATGTCCGCCGCCGCCGATCGGGCATAGACGAAGCATTCGAGCAGCGAGTTGCTGGCCATGCGGTTGGCGCCGTGCAGGCCGGTGAAGCTGGTTTCGCCGATGGCGTACAGGCCGGGCACGTCGGTGCGGCCCTGTTGATCGACCATCACGCCGCCGCAGGTGTAGTGCGCGGCGGGTACGACCGGGATCGGTTGTTTGGTGATGTCGATGCCGAAGCCGAGGCAGCGCTCGTAGACGGTCGGGAAGTGCGATTTGATGAAGGCTTCGGGCTTGTGGCTGATGTCGAGGTAGACGCAATCGACACCCAGACGCTTCATTTCATGGTCGATGGCGCGAGCGACGATGTCCCGGGGCGCCAGTTCTGCACGTGAGTCGAAGCGCTGCATGAAGCGTTCGCCGTTCGGCAGCTTCAAATGAGCGCCTTCACCGCGCAGGGCCTCGGTTACCAGAAAGCTCTTGGCTTGCGGGTGATAGAGGCAGGTGGGGTGGAACTGGTTGAACTCCAGGTTCGCCACCCGGCAACCCGAACGCCAGGCCATGGCGATGCCATCACCGCAGGCACCGTCGGGGTTGCTTGTATATAGATAGACTTTCGCGGCGCCGCCGGACGCCAGAATCACGAAGCGTGCGCCGAAGGTATCGACTTCCCCGGTTTTGCGGTTGAGCACATAGGCGCCGAGGCAACGTTCGCCTTCCAGCCCCAACCGGCGCTCGGTGATCAGATCGACCGCTACCCGCTGTTCGAGCAATTCGATGTTCGGGCGTTCTTTGGCCTGGGCCAGCAGGGTGGTGAAAATCGCAGCGCCAGTGGCATCGGCGGCGTGGATGATGCGTCGATGGCTGTGGCCGCCTTCGCGGGTCAGGTGGAATTCGAAACCGCCGTCTTCCGTGCCGGATTGTTCGTCGCGAGTGAACGGCACGCCCTGGTCGATCAGCCACTGGATCGCTTCCTTGCTGTGCTCAACGGTGAAACGCACCGCGTCTTCATGGCACAGACCGCCGCCAGCATTGAGGGTGTCATCGACATGGGATTCGACAGTGTCGGTGTCGTCCAGCACGGCCGCGACGCCACCTTGTGCCCAATAGGTCGAGCCGTTGGCGAGGTCGCCTTTGCTCAGTACGGCGATGCGCAAGTGACCGGGCAGGGTCAGCGCGAGACTCAAACCGGCAGCGCCGCTGCCAATCACCAGAACATCGTGTTGAAACTGTTGGCTCATTTCAGGATTCCGCTCAAAGCGACCCGGGTCGGGGTTGGCGCAGGACAGGCGGATGGGCGAGTCGAGACAGCCACACAGCCCACTAGTATATAGAGGGGTGGGGCGGCACAATAGCCGGGCCGACAATGGCATTGTGAAACTACCGTGACGGAAAAATACCGACGCTTTGTCGGAAGTTTTTTTCAGCGGTTTTGGGAAAAAGCGACTGTATCGCAGATGAAACACGCTTTTTCCGCTCACGGTTGCACAATGTCGGCGCGGCACGTCTATAAATATTTGGAACTTTTGCCAGAGGCTCAAGATCAATAGACAGTTGCCCGAAACAAGGGACAGTGTCGGCTTCAATGCGGAACCTGCGGTTGGGTTCTTGCCGGCGAGCCGATGACAAGATTATTCGCGCAGCCGGTTCATCCCGCGCTGCGTTTTTCGTGCGTGCCAAATCAGAGCCCGCAGGAAACTTGCTTGGAGGGGGAGAACTTTTGCGAAAAGCCCGAGTCTATGTTTGCAAGTCCGGTCGTTTGGTCATGCAAGCCTCCTCCGAGTTTATCGAGGAGTGTTCATGCTAACCCAGGAAGAGGATCAGCAGCTGGTCGAACGCGTTCAGCGTGGCGACAAGCGAGCTTTCGATCTGCTGGTGCTGAAGTATCAGCACAAAATTCTCGGGTTGATCGTGCGTTTTGTGCACGACACCCATGAAGCCCAGGACGTCGCACAAGAAGCCTTTATCAAGGCGTATCGAGCGCTTGGAAATTTCCGCGGCGACAGTGCGTTTTATACGTGGCTGTACCGCATCGCCATCAACACGGCGAAGAACTATCTGGTTTCACGCGGCCGTCGGCCGCCGGATAGCGATGTAAGTTCCGAGGATGCAGAGTTCTATGACGGCGATCACGGCCTGAAAGATCTCGAGTCTCCAGAACGTGCATTGCTGCGGGATGAGATCGAAGGCACCGTCCATCGAACCATTCAGCAACTGCCAGAGGATTTGCGCACGGCGTTAACTTTGCGCGAATTCGATGGTCTGAGTTACGAGGACATCGCGAGCGTCATGCAATGTCCGGTTGGTACCGTGCGCTCCCGGATTTTCCGCGCCCGGGAGGCCATCGATAAAGCCCTGCAGCCGTTGTTGCAGGAAAACTAAAGACAGCGGCGACAGCCAAGAGAGGAACGCCATGAGTCGTGAAGCCCTGCAGGAATCGCTGTCCGCAGTGATGGATAACGAAGCGGACGAACTGGAATTGCGTCGAGTGCTCAACGCACTGGACGATGTTGAAACCCGTGAAACCTGGGCTCGTTATCAGATCGCTCGGGCAGCCATGCACAAGGATCTGTTGCTTCCACGTCTGGATCTTGCTGCGGCCGTTTCTGCTGCGCTGGAAGACGAAGCGACCCCTGCCAAAGTGTCCCGCGGCCCATGGCGCAGTCTCGGTCGTCTGGCCGTAGCTGCCTCGGTGACCGTTGCCGTACTGGCGGGTGTTCGCCTGTACAACCAGGACGAAATCGCTGGCGTCGAACTTGCTCAGCAAACCAATCAGCCAGTGCTGGCTACCCCTCAGGTAAAAGGCCCGGCGGTATTGGCAGGCTATAATGAGAGTTCGGAGGCTACTGGCCCAATGGCCAATGGCGTACTGCAAGGTCAGCCAGGCTGGCACGATCAGCGTCTGCCAGGTTACCTGCGTCAACACGCTCAACAGGCTGCTTTGAAAGGCACCGAGAGCGCGCTGCCATATGCACGTGCAGCAAGCCTGGAAAACCGTTAAGGGGGATCATGCGCGCCATACCTCTACTTTCGCTTCTGCTCAGCGGCTGGTTCATTGTTCCAGCCCACGCCGACGAGGCTCAGGACTGGTTGACCCGCCTGGGCCAGGCCGAGCAGCAGCAAAGCTTTCACGGCACATTCGTTTACGAGCGTAACGGTAGCTTTTCTACCCACAACATCTGGCATCGCGTCCAGAATGGCCAGGTCCGCGAGCGCTTGCTTCAGCTCGACGGTTCGGCTCAGGAAGTCGTGCGCATTGATGGGCATACTCAATGCGTCAGCGGCACCCTGATTGCGGGGCTTGGGGATTCTCCCAATTCCGCCGCTCGCCCTCTCGATCCTCAAAAGCTGAAGAACTGGTATGAACTTGCCGTCATTGGCAAGTCGCGCGTGGCCGGGCGTGAAGCGGTGATCGTATCGCTGACGCCGCGGGATCAGCACCGCTACGGTTTCGAACTGCATCTGGACAAGGAAACGGGCCTGCCGCTCAAGTCGCTGCTGTTGAACGACAAGGGGCAGTTGCTTGAGAGATTCCAGTTCACGCGGCTGGATACCTCTGAAGTTCCATCCGATAAAGACCTGCAAGCCAACTCCGATTGCAAGACAGTCACCCTCGACAGCGACAAGGCGTCTGCGGTCAAGACCGCACAGGTCTGGCGTTCCGACTGGCTGCCTCCTGGCTTCGAGCTCACCAGCAGCTCCTCGCACAAGGATCCGGAAACCAAGACCCAGGTCAACAGCCTGATGTATGACGATGGTCTTGCCCGTTTCTCTGTCTTCCTGGAACCGCTGAACGGCGCAACCGTCACCGATACCCGGACTCAACTGGGCCCGACCGTTGCCGTATCCCGCCGTCTGACAACGCCTCAAGGCGAAATGATGGTGACGGTGGTTGGCGAGATTCCAATCGGGACCGCCGAACGGATTGCCCTGTCGATGCGCAATGATGGCGCTGCAACCAGCAAGCAGTGAGTTGATTCCAGCTATCTCCACTTCGTCGTCGAGACGTGAAATGTTTGCTGAGCATTTTCATTTGCAAAACACCCGAAAATTTTTTATAGGTCAGAGCCTCTCGGCTCTGGCCTTGTTTGTTGTTCCCGGAACAAAAATGCCGGCCTGTGGTTTCCGGTGTTCCTTGCTCCATATCGCTTAACCCTGCTCGTCGTAACGGGAGCTGTATGTCGATACCAAGCTTGAAGTCTTATCTCTCCATTTTCGCCACTGTGCTGGTGCTCGGTCAGGCTGTCCCTGCAGTCCAGGCGGCTGATGCAGCCAGTCCGGCCAACTTGCCGGATTTCACCCAACTGGTCGAACAGGCCTCGCCTGCGGTGGTGAACATCAGTACCACGCAAAAGCTGCCGGATCGCAAAGTGAACCAGCAGATGCCTGACCTGGAAGGCTTGCCGCCGATGTTGCGCGAGTTCTTCGAACGCGGCATGCCGCCGCAACAGCGTTCTCCGCGTGGTGATCGCCAGCGTGAAGCGCAGTCGTTGGGTTCGGGCTTCATCATTTCGCCAGATGGCTACATCCTGACCAACAACCACGTGATCGCCGATGCCGATGAAATTCTCGTTCGTCTGGCTGATCGCAGTGAAATGAAGGCCAAGTTGATCGGCACCGACCCACGCTCCGACGTGGCGCTGCTGAAAATCGAAGGCAAGGATCTGCCAGTGCTGAAGCTCGGCAAATCCCAAGACCTGAAAGCCGGTCAGTGGGTCGTCGCAATCGGTTCGCCATTCGGCTTTGACCACACCGTGACCCAAGGCATCGTCAGTGCCGTCGGCCGCAGCCTGCCGAACGAAAACTACGTGCCATTCATCCAGACCGACGTGCCGATCAACCCGGGTAACTCCGGTGGCCCGCTGTTCAACCTGAACGGTGAAGTGGTCGGGATCAACTCGCAGATCTACACCCGTTCCGGTGGCTTCATGGGTGTGTCGTTCGCCATTCCGATCGACGTGGCGATGGACGTTTCCAACCAGCTGAAAAGCGGCGGTAAAGTCAGCCGTGGCTGGTTGGGCGTCGTCATCCAGGAAGTGAACAAGGATCTGGCCGAGTCGTTTGGTCTGGACAAACCGGCCGGTGCGCTGGTTGCGCAGATTCAGGATGACGGCCCGGCTGCCAAGGGCGGCCTGCAAGTGGGTGACGTGATCCTGAGCATGAACGGTCAACCGATCGTCATGTCCGCTGACCTGCCACATCTGGTGGGTGCTTTGAAGGCTGGCGCCAAAGCCAATCTCGAAGTGATTCGCGACGGCAAGCGCAAGAATGTCGAGCTGACTGTCGGCGCCATTCCGGACGAAGACAAGGAACTGGATGCCCTGCCGAAATCCGGTGCCGAGACCAACAGCAATCGTCTGGGTGTTTCGGTCGCCGAGCTGAGCGCCGAGCAGAAGAAAACCTACGACCTGAAGGGCGGTGTGGTGATCAAGGAAGTGCAGGACGGTCCTGCGGCCCTGATCGGTCTGCAACCGGGCGACATCATCACCCACCTGAACAATCAGGCCATTGGTTCTTCCAAGGAGTTTGCCGAGATCGCCAAGGCGCTGCCGAAGAACCGTTCGGTGTCGATGCGCGTTCTGCGTCAGGGCCGTGCCAGCTTCATCACCTTCAAACTGGCTGAATGATCCAGTTGTCCAGGAAGTAAAAAAACCGCCTCGAAAGAGGCGGTTTTTTTGTGTCCGGAATTTGTCTCGGCGCGGGCTAACCCATCATGTCCTTGACCATGCGCTCCTGCTCCATCAGCTCGCGTTGGCGAGCGTCGATACGAGAGGATAACGGGAAGTTGCTGCCAGCCTTGCGTTTGGCGAAGTCCAGTTGCTGGATCGCCTGGCGGTAATCGCCGACCAGCGCGAAATATTCGGCACGGGCTTGATGCAGGCCGATGATGTTACCGGACAGTCCGCGAGTTTCTGCGACCTGATACCACACGTCCGGATCGTCCGGACGCGATTTCAACAAGCCTTCCAGCGCCTTCTCTGCATCGGCGGTGCGGTTCTGTTTCAGCAACAGATCGACGCGCACCTGATTCAGCGGGTAATTGCCAGGGTACTGACTGAGCATCCGGTCAACCCGGGACTGGGCATCGGCCAGCTTATTGTTGGTGATGTCCAGATCGACCTGCGCCAGGTTGTAAATGATCTCGTTCGGCGATTTGGCCAGCAGTTGCGTGAGATTCTCCCGTGCTTCATTCAACTGACCGCCCTTGATCTGAGCGATCGCCAGACCGTAACGGGCCACGTCGTTTTTCGGGTTCTCATCCAGTTGCGCGCGGAAACGCTTGGCGCCAAGGCCCGGCGTTTCTTCATAGGTCAACTGCACCCGCGCGCGGATCAGTTGATAGCGCTTGCTGTCTTCAATGCCACCGGGTTTAGCCTGTTCAGCGCGGTTACGGGTGTCGGCGATACGCGATTCGGTGACCGGGTGAGTCAGCAGGAATTCCGGCGGCTTGGCGTCGAAACGATACTGGCGCATCAAACGCTCGAACATGGTCGGCATCGAGCGCGGATCGTAGCCTGCCTTCTCCAGGTTGAGGATGCCGATGCGATCGGCCTCCTGCTCGTTCTGACGCGAGAAGCGCCGTTGCTCCTGGATGGCCGCCGCTTGGGTGCCGGCAATCGCCGCGATGCCAGCGTCGCCCGCGCCGGCAGCGGCGATCACGATGCCGGCCAGCAGCGCCGCCATCATCGGCACCTGCATCCGCTGCGAGGCCTCGACGCCACGGGCGAAGTGGCGTTGGGACAAGTGAGCCAGTTCGTGAGCCAGTACCGAGGCATATTCGCCCTCGGTCTGCGCATTGAGGAACAAGCCGCCGTTGACCCCGACAATCCCGCCCGGCGCCGCAAAGGCGTTGAGCTGTGGACTGTTGATCAGGATGAATTCCAGGCGTCGGTCATTGACCTGGCTGGTTTCCACCAGCTTATAGACACTGGACTCGACGTAGTCCTTGAGCTGTGGATCGTTGAGCTGCGAAACCTGGCTGCGCAGCAACGCCAGCCAGGCGCGACCCAATTGATATTCCTGTTGTGGCGAGACGATGGCAGAGCTGGCGTCACCGAGTGACGGCAGGTCGTCGGCGAAGCCCGGTGAGGCGAGCAGGCAAGCGAGCGTCAGCAGGGTAGGGCGCAGAAATGTCATGCACAAAGCCTTAGTCGACAAAGACCTTACTGTAGCCGGACACCGGGCCTGCGACCAGATATTCTAGGCAGCCTGACCACCTGATCCGGAGTGACGCATGACCGACGCTGTAGCCCATGACTGTGAATTGGATGCCAGTGGCCTGAATTGTCCGTTGCCGTTGCTCAAGGCCAAAATGGAGCTGAACAAGCTGCCCAGCGGCGCGGTACTCAAGGTGATTGCCACGGATGCCGGCTCGCAACGCGACTTTCGCACCTTTGCCAAATTGGCCGGTCATACGCTGCTGCGTGAAGAAGACGAGGCGGGTGTCTACCGTTACTGGCTGAAAAAAGCCTGAAACCGATCGCGTAAATGACCTAAGGAAAATTGATGTTCAAAGTGTTGCGCGACTGGATTCAGCGCTACTTCTCCGATGAGGAAGCGGTGGTGCTGGCGGTTTTGCTGTTTCTCGCCTTCACCGCGGTGCTGACGCTGGGCGGAATGCTTGCGCCGGTGCTGGCCGGGATGGTGCTGGCGTACCTGATGCAGGGGCTGGTGGTTACGCTCGAACGCTTGCGCGTGCCCGGCGGCGCGGCGGTCGGTCTGGTGTTTGCGCTGTTCATGGGCGTGCTGATGGTGTTCATCGTTGTGGTGCTGCCGCTGCTCTGGCACCAGTTGATCACCTTGTTCAACGAGTTGCCGGGGATGCTCGCCAAGTGGCAATCGCTGCTGCTGTTGCTGCCGGAGCGCTATCCGCATCTGGTCTCTGACGAGCAAGTGTTACAGGCGATCGAAGCGGCGCGAGGCGAGATCGGCAAGTTCGGCCAGTGGGCGCTGACATTCTCGTTGTCGAGCCTGCCGCTGCTGGTGAACATCATGATCTACCTGGTGCTGGTGCCGATCCTGGTGTTCTTCTTCCTAAAGGATCGGGCAATGATCGGCGAGTGGGTGCGCGGCTATTTGCCGCGTGAGCGGGCGCTGATCACCCGGGTCGCCGAAGAAATGAACCGGCAGATCGCCAACTACATTCGCGGCAAGGTCATCGAGATCGTGATCTGTGGTGGCGTGACTTACATCGCATTCGTCGCACTGGGGCTCAACTACGCGGCGCTGCTGGCGCTTTTGGTTGGCGTGTCGGTGGTGGTGCCATATGTCGGGGCAGTGGTGGTGACCGTGCCGGTGCTGCTGATTGCGCTGTTCCAGTGGGGCTGGAGCGATCAGTTCATTTATCTGATGGCGGTCTACGGAATCATTCAGACTTTGGACGGCAACGTGCTGGTGCCGTTGCTGTTCTCCGAAGCGGTCAATCTGCACCCGGTGGCAATCATCTGCGCGGTGCTGTTGTTCGGCGGGTTGTGGGGGTTCTGGGGAGTGTTCTTCGCGATTCCGCTGGCGACACTGTTCAAGGCTGTGCTCGATGCGTGGCCACGCAAGGAGCCGGTGGTGGCGCCACTGCTTTGAGAATGAATCGGCGCCCGCAAGGGCGCCGACAGCATCAGGCCTTGTTCAGCGCCTGAGCAGCAGCCAGCACTGCATCGACATGTCCTGGCACTTTCACGCCGCGCCATTCCTGACGCAATACACCGTTCTTGTCGATCAGGAACGTGCTGCGATCAACGCCCAGGTATTCCTTGCCGTAGAGCTTTTTCAGCTTGATCACGTCGAACAGCTGGCAGACGGCTTCGTCCTTGTCGCTGATCAGCTCGAACGGAAACTCCTGCTTGCACTTGAAGTTCTCGTGGGACTTCAGGCTGTCGCGGGAGATGCCGAAGATTTCCGTGTTGGCAGCCTTGAATGCCGCGTATTGATCGCGAAAGCCCTGGCCTTCGGTTGTGCAGCCCGGGGTGCTGTCCTTCGGATAGAAGTAGATCACCACTTGCTTGCCCTCGAGGGCCGACAGGCTGACGGTCTGCCCGCTGGTGGCAGGTGCTTCGAAATCCGGAACCGGTTGGTCGATGACAACGGCCATGAAAGCTTCCTTACATTGGGTTCTGTGGGCGCCAGGGTTCGATCAGTGCATCCAGGTTCATGGCGTCGGCGAAATCCAGGAACTGGTCGCGCAGCCAGCTGATCTGGGTGCCGGCGGGCAGGGTCACGGTGAACGTAGCGTTGAGCATGGTGCCGCCGGTCTGTGGTGCCTGATAGGTATCGCAGGTCAGGTTTTCCAGCTCGACGTTGTGATCCATGAAGAACTGGCACAGTTCGTTGATGATGTCCGGGCGGTACGCCGAAGACACGTAAGCCACGTACGGCAGGGCTTGCGGACGGTTTTCCAGGGCGGCGCTGCGCACCACGTTGACGGTGAACGCATGACGCTTGGCCAGCACCGGCAGGCTGCCTTCAAGGCGAGCCAGGGCGTCCCAGCTGCCGGAGACTTCGAGCACCAGCGCGCTGCACTCGCCGTGGCGGGTCAGGCGCGAGGTGACCACCGCGCAGCGGTTTTCATGGCTGGCGCGGCACAGGACGTTGGTCAGCTCCATGGGATTGGCGCCGAGGGCACTGATGACAAGGAATTGTTCGCGAACTGTGGGGGTGGACATGCAGCATTCCTAAAGCGATGAGCGGTCGGTAGGGAGAGAGGCGTTGATTGCCGGGGCAATGACTGTCCGGAAGGCCCGATTCGTGTGGCGCTACGGCTCCATCAACAAGGAAGCGTACGGCAACGACACTGGAACGGGGCCCGGGAGGCCGAAACGGGAGACTGGAACCCGGCGTACAAGCTGATCAGTACCGATCAAAGTCTGAAGGGTAGCGAAAAGCGGCGCCAAGGGGAATGGCGGCACAGTACTTCGCTTGTGCAAGCATCTTGGCGCCAGTACCATTACCGCTCTCTTTTTCCGGCAGGAGCGGTTTCATGATTGCGGGCAGTATGGTGGCACTGGTCACACCCATGGATGCACAAGGGCGTCTTGACTGGGACAGCCTCAGCAAACTCGTGGACTTCCATCTCAAGAACGGCACCCATGCCATTGTCGCGGTCGGCACCACCGGCGAGTCGGCAACGCTTGATGTAGAAGAACACATCGCCGTCATCAAAGCCGTGGTCAAACAGGTTGCCGGTCGCATTCCGGTGATCGCCGGTACCGGCGCCAACTCGACCCGCGAAGCGGTCGAGCTGACCCGCAATGCCAAAGAAGCCGGCGCCGATGCCTGCCTGCTGGTAGTCCCGTACTACAACAAGCCGACCCAGGAAGGCCTGTACCAGCACTTCAAGCACATCGCCGAAGCGGTCGACATCCCACAGATTCTCTACAACGTTCCTGGCCGCACTTCCTGCGACATGCAGGCCGAGACCGTGATCCGCCTGTCCACCGTGCCGAACATCATCGGCATCAAGGAAGCGACCGGCGACCTGAAACGCGCCAAGGCGATCATCGACGGCGTGAGCAAGGACTTCATCGTGCTGTCCGGCGATGATCCGACCGCCGTCGAGCTGATCCTGCTGGGCGGCAAGGGCAACATCTCCGTCACCGCCAACGTCGCCCCGCGCGAAATGGCCGACCTGTGCGAGGCCGCGCTCAAGGGCGACGCCGAGACCGCACGGGCCATCAACGAAAAACTGATGCCGCTGCACAAGGACCTGTTCATCGAAGCCAACCCGATTCCGGTGAAGTGGGCTTTGGTCGAAATGGGCCTGATGCACCAAGGCATCCGCCTGCCGCTGACCTGGCTGAGCGCTCCTTGTCATGAAACGCTGCGCTCGGCCCTGCGCCAGTGCAACGTCCTGGTTTAATTGAGGAAGTACAACGCATGAAGCGAATGGCCGGACTTTCCGCACTTGCCTTGATTATCTCCAGCACCAGTGGCTGCGGATGGATCTGGGGCCCGGAAGGTTATTTCCGTGACCGTGGTAGCGATTACCTGGAAGCGCAACAGACAGCACCGATGCAACTGCCACCGGATGTCAGCACCTCCAAGCGCCTGGATCCGCTGCTGCCGATCCCGCGCAACGTGGCCGACAACACCGCCAAGGGTGAATACATCGTTCCGCGTCCTCAACCGCTGTCGGCCGTTGCCGACGCCAGCGACTACTCGCTGCAGAAGAGCGGTGATTCACGTTGGGTCATGGCCCAGCACCCACCGGCCGAAGTCTGGCCAGTGGCGGTGCAGTACTTCCAGGACAACGGTTTCCGTCTGGATGAACAGCGCCCGCAAACCGGCGAATTCACCACCACCTGGCAGCATTCCGACGAACTGTCCGCCGCCATGGCCAAGCGCCTGAGCGCCGCCGGCGTCAGCACCGACAGCGAAACCCGCGTGCGGGTACGCATCGAGCCGGGCGTGCAGCGCAACACCAGTGAAGTCTATGTGGTCAGCGCCGAGCGTCCTGCCGGCAGCACCGCCGACGTGGCCTTCACCAACCGTTCGGTTAACACCGGCCTCGACGCTGCGCTGGTCGACGACATGCTCGCGAGCATGAGCCGTACCTCCGAGAAGGGTGGTTCGGTGTCGATGCTGGCTTCGCGTGATTTCGATACCCCGAGCCGTGTCAGCCTGAGCGAAGACGGCAGCGGCAACCCGGTACTGAACGTCGGTACGGACCTGGATCGCGCCTGGTCGAGCGTCGGTCGTGCGCTGGAGCAGGGCGAATGGCGCGTTGAAGACATCAACCGCAGCCTGGGTCTCTACTACATCAACTTGTCCGAGAAGGCCGAGAAGAAAGACGAGAAGCCTGGTTTCTTCAGCAGCCTGTTCGGCAGCGCGCCGACCAAGGAAGAAGTTGAAGCCCGCGCCGAGCGTTATCAGGTTCGCCTGAGCAAGGTCGGCGAGAACGTTCAGGTGACCGTCGAGAAAAACATCAACACCGTTGCGCCGGCCGATGTGGCCCGCAAAGTGTTGAGCGTGATTCAGGACAACCTGGGCTGATCCAATGCGTTTTGCCGTTCTCGGCAGCGGTAGCCAAGGGAACGGCACGCTGATCGCCAGTGCTGATACGTATGTGCTGGTGGATTGTGGTTTTTCCCTGCGGGAAACCGAAAAACGCCTGTTGCGCCTGGGTGTGAACCCGGCGCAACTGAGCGCGATACTCGTAACCCACGAACATGCCGACCACGTGCATGGCGTGGGTTTGCTGTCTCGGCGCTACAATCTGCCTGTCTACCTCAGTCGCGGCACACTGCGCGGGATGCGCAAACCGATTGAACCTGCCGGTTTCGTGACCGGTGGCGAGCAACTGCAGATCGGTGCTCTGAACATCGGGGTCATTGCCGTGGCCCATGATGCGCAGGAACCGACCCAGTACGTATTCAGTGACGGTGAGCGGCGCTTCGGCCTGCTGACTGACCTGGGCTCTTACTGCGAGCGGGTGCTGGACGGCTATCGGGACCTCGATGCGTTGATGATCGAGTCCAACCATTGTCGCGACATGCTGGCCCGTGGTCATTACCCGTACTTTCTCAAGCAGCGGGTGGGCGGCGAGCTGGGACATTTGAACAACCATCAGGCGGCATTCCTGGTGGCCGAGTTGGGCTGGCAAGGCCTGCAACACCTGGTCCTGGCCCATCTGAGCAGCAAGAACAACCTGCCGCAGCTGGCCCGGCAATGTTTTGTCGACACCCTCGGGTGCGACCCGGACTGGCTGCAACTGGCCGATCAAGATTCAGGGCTCGACTGGCGCCACATCGCCTAGCCCATCTACTTAGCAAGCGGAGCCCATCATGGAAAAACGTGAAGAACTCTACCGCGGCAAAGCCAAATCGGTTTACAAGACCGACGACGCTGACCGCTTGATCCTGCTGTTTCGCAACGACACTTCGGCGTTCGACGGCAAGCGCATCGAGCAGCTCGACCGCAAAGGCATGGTGAACAACAAGTTCAACGCCTTCATCATGCAGAAACTTGAAGCGGCCGGTATTCCGACCCAATTCGACAAGCTGCTGGCCGACAACGAAGTGCTGGTGAAAAAACTCGACATGATCCCGGTCGAGTGCGTCGTGCGTAACTACGCCGCCGGCAGCCTGGTCAAGCGTCTGGGCGTCGAGGAGGGCATGAAGCTCAACCCGTACACCTTCGAACTGTTCCTGAAGGACGACGCCAAGGGCGACCCGTTCATCAACGAATCCCACGTCGTGGCATTCGGCTGGGGCACCGCCGAGCAACTGGCGCGCATGAAAGAACTGTCGCTCAAGGTCAACGAAGTCCTGAGCAAGCTGTTCGACGACGCAGGCCTGCTGCTGGTGGACTTCAAGCTTGAATTCGGCGTGTTCAGTGATGGCTCCATCGTCCTGGGCGACGAGTTCAGCCCGGACGGCTGCCGTCTGTGGGACAAGGACACCAAGAAGAAGATGGACAAGGACCGCTTCCGCCAAGGCCTCGGTGACGTCATCGAAGCCTACGAAGAAGTCGCCAACCGTCTGGGCGTACCGCTTTAATCGACGCAAGCATCTGATAGCACGGAGAAATTTTCGAAAGAGGGTTTGCTTTCGGTAAAAGTGTTGTTATGATGCGCGCCGTTGGAGAGATGCCAGAGTGGCCGAATGGGACGGATTCGAAATCCGTTGTACCTTCACCGGTACCTAGGGTTCGAATCCCTATCTCTCCGCCATACATAGAAAAAGCCCCGTAGATGAAAATCTACGGGGCTTTTTCGTTTCTGAGGGTTTTTTACTTGGATCGTTTATTTACGCATCAGAACTGAATCTCTAGCTCAATTCTGAATGGTAAAAACCTAGCGACCCAGTCATTCGCGCACTCTGAGAGATAACCCTACGTAGGCGTGATCCTTTCCAGAGAGGTTGAGTTGGCGTCGATAGTGCCAAGCCCCTTTGTCGCCTGAGCTTTCGAAGTGATTCCATTGAGCTATCATCGTTGGAAAAATGGAGGGCTGTATGAAAAAGGTTTTTTCTGTAGCGGTTATAGCAATTACCGTGGCGCTATCAGGGAGTGTTCACGCACGCGGGAGCGGCTTCGGCAGTCATTCCTCGGTCAAGTCCAGCTACTCCTACGGAAGTCGTTCCGACCATTCGGTTAGTGGATATACGCGAAGCAATGGAACGTATGTTCGACCCTCTCATGCTACAAACCCAGACTTCACCAGGAACAATAACTACAGCACCAAAGGTAATGTGAATCCGTACACAGGAAAATTCGGCACTAAACCTCGTGATGGCATGTAGTTATGAGGCTGCCAGAGAAGGCATTTTATTCAATTGCGCTGTTTGTCTTGATGCTGGGGAGCACAACAACTTTCGCAGCTACATTTGATGGCTATGAATGTACGGATGATTGCTCAGGGCATCAGGCCGGTTATGAATGGGCCGAGGAAAAGGGAATTTACGATGAAAATTCCTGTAGTACCCCATCTGAGTCCTTTAACGAAGGCTGTCAGTCGTTTATCGAAGGAGGCGCAGGCGTTGTTTCAACGGACGATGATGGCGATGAAGAAAGCGACGATGACGAATGACCGCTCACCAAAACGGCCCCGTAGCTGAGAAGCTGCGGGGCTTTTTCGTTTCCGATCCAGCGCAATTCGCTACCCCAACTACTTCTGCCCCAAATCCACCACTTCCCAACTATCATCCGGATCAAACCGCTTCATCGCCTTCGCCACTTTTTCCCCATCCGGTCCGAGATCCTTCTGAAACACCTGGCCCTCATGGCTGATCATGAAGCTCATCACCCCGGTGTCGTCATACTTCGCTGGCCACGCGATCAGGGCGAATCCGCGACTCATCTTGTCTCCAATCAGATAGCTGTAAGCGCCGCCCGGGGCTGACGGGCCTTGGGCGTCGAGGATGCGGAAGTGGTAGCCGTGCCAGTCTTCGTCGTTGATGGCCTGGCCGAAGGCGGGGCCGAGGGGGCTGATCTGGTTGGTGTCGTCTTCTGGCCAATAGAGTCCGTCGTGTTTGCCGGGGGAGCTGAAGATTTTCTGTGCGTATTCGAGGGCGCCGTCGCCGTCGCGGTCTTCCGAGGCGTAGTCCATTTGGGCGTCGTGGTAGGCCAGCGCCGATTGCACTGCCGCCAGTTCGTTGCGACCGATGCGGCGGGCGCGGATTTCGATCTGGGCGGCTTTCATGTCGAAGCGCCAGCCGGTTTTGTCTTTGATGAGGGGGATGGGCAGCGTCCAATGATCGGGTCCTACGGAGAGCACGGCCTTGCTGTCGCCGGTCTTTTCCAGGGTGTGCTGTTCGCGGTATTGCTGCAGGAAGGCATCGACATCGCTGCGTTGCACGCCTTCACGGGGAATGAAGCTGTGCCATTCCTCGCCCAGCAGTTCGGTCAGGCGTTTCTGATCGGCGTGTTGTGTACCGAGGGCTTCGACGAAGGCGTCAGCGGCTTTTTCCGGGGTTGGAAATACTTGCTGGGCCGAGGCGAGGCTTGAAAATGCGAGGCCGGCCGCGAGGGTCAGGCAGCTCCTGACCAGAAAATGAATGTTCATCGACGGCCACCTCCTCTCTGACGCATGCCCCCGCCGGATGGCCGGCTGATCTGATGTCCGGCGGCGCGGGAGGTGTTGGGACGTTGCGCGGAAATCTGGCTGGCCCGACCGCGATCAGCCTGGACTCGGGTCTGTGACGGGGAGCGCGCGCCGGCGAAAGCGTTGTTTCGCGCACTGCCCGCTGCAGGGCGGGCTTGGGACGCACGGTTGTCACGTTGATTGACGCCCGGCTGGCGCGCCTCCCGCGTGTTGCCTTGAGCGCGGTCGGCGGCTCTGGGCCTGTCCGCACCGCCTTGCATGCGATTGCCGACATTGGCGGATTGCGCTTCGCGGACTTGATTGCGGGCTTCCCGATTGCTGGTGGCGGGGCGTTCGAAACCGGCCCTGTCCATCGAACTGCGCGCCCGTTCCCGGGCCTGCGCCCGCTGCGCGTTGTCCCCGCGATAGGCGTCACGCTGAGCCGCACCGTCCAGCTGCCGGCCATACTGCGCGCGGCTGCGGTTGTCACGATACGGCACGCCATCGCGATGCACGGTGTTGTGCTGCCACTTGTTCTGGTTGTTGGTAATCCGGTTGTTGGCGTTGATGTTGTTGTAACGGTTCACATCGATGTCGATGTCGTTATGGCCCCAGTCGCAGTTACCCCACAACGACGCAACGACCGCCACGCCCGTACCGAAGGCCAGCCCGGCGACCAGTGCCTGACCCGGATAGTAAGCGGGCGGCGGCGGGTAATACACCGGCGGCGAGGCCGGATAAGGCCAGGTGCCGTAAGTGGTGGTCGGGTTATAGGTCGGGACGTAGACCACCTGCGGATCGGCGGGCTGAATGATGATGGTCGTGTTGTCGGCAGGCTTGGTTGTCCCGGCAGAGATGGGCGGCGTTACGTTCTGCACCGTCACATTCTGATATTGATTGCTCTGCAGATTGCCCGCCGCCTGGGCCTGACGCCGCAAGCGCTGAACGCCGGCCATGAGTTCGTCAGGCTGAGCCAGAAAGGCATCCCCCAGTCGTTGCACCCAGACCGGATCCTGCCCCAGTGTCGCCAAGACCTGCGGGAACGCCACCAAGGCCTGCACGCTCGGGTCCCACGTCTGGCTGGCCACTTGCTTGACCGCGTCATCGCCCTTGGCGTCCGGATGCGCCTTGGACCAGGTCGCGGCTTCGGCGACTTCTCCCGGATACGTGGCGGCCATCAGCACTTGAGCAAGCAGTGGGTCTGGATACAGGGCAATCGACGCGAGCATCTGGTCGAGCTGCTCCGTGGTAAACACGGCATCTTTGGCCGGCGCGGCAGCCGCCGCCGGGGCCGCAGGCGCATCGGCGGCCTGCAACAAGAGCGGTGCAGCGCTCAAGGCGAGCATGAGCGACGCGGCACGCAAGAGCGAACTGTGCATGACCTCTTCCCCACATCCAGATGGCAGGTTTGCAACACTCGAGGCATCAACGGCCGACATCGGACGCTGCGCCGTGATGGAGAATGGTTGGCGATTGGCGTTCCGTCAAAAACTGCACAGGTTTTTTCGCAATAAGCACGTTGCCTGAGCGTTACCGCCCGTTTGCTTGCGTTTTGCGATAAATGACTAAACTTTCCGGTTCCAGGTCATGCAGTGCCAACGAGCCTGGCTGTCGCTCCAACCCGAGAGGTCTGGTCATGGCAAAGGGAAAGAAGAAAGACTCGCCCCGAGAAAAACCTGACGAACATACAAAACTGTCAAACAAGGACTACCTTGCCGAGTTGCGCCGCCTGCATATCGAACTGGTGAAAATGCAGGAATGGGTGAAGGCCGAAGGCATCAAGATCTGCATCATCTTCGAAGGTCGTGACGGTGCGGGCAAGGGCGGCACCATCAAGGCGCTGACCGAGCGGGTCAGCCCGCGAGTCTTTCGCGTCATCGCGTTACCGGCCCCGACCGATCGCGAGAAGAGCCAGATGTACATGCAGCGCTACCTGCCACATTTGCCGGCAGCCGGCGAAGTGGTGATCTTCGATCGCAGCTGGTACAACCGTGCCGGCGTCGAGCGGGTGATGGGCTTTTGCACGGACAAGGAGGTCGACAAGTTCCTCAAAGCGGTGCCGCTGGTGGAGCGCGCCGTTGTCGGTTCCGGCGTGATCCTGCTCAAGTACTGGCTGAATGTCAGTCAGGAAGAACAGACCCGGCGTCTGGAGGCGCGCATTGTCGACGGTCGCAAGATCTGGAAGCTGTCGCCGATGGACCTCAAGTCCTACAGCCGCTGGTATGACTACTCCCGGGCACGGGACGACATGATCGAAGCGACCGACACCGATTACGCACCGTGGCTGGTGGCCAACTCGAACGACAAGCGACGGGCGCGGCTCAATATCATCTCTGACCTGCTCAGTCGCATCCCCTATAAAGAGGTGCCGCGAGAGAAGGTGACATTGCCCAAGCGGCAGAAACCTGGGGGGTACAAGGAGTCGGATTATCCGTTCCGCAACATTCCCGAAAGGTTCTGAAGCAAGTTCAGAAGTCGCCGGAGCTGCCAACACAGGCAGCTCCGGCGACTTGGGCAGTTCTCAGATCTCCTTGACCGGGGTCTCTCCCTGCACACCCTTGATCAGCTCGATCACATGCAGACAATCCGCCTTGTTCACATACGATTCGCCACTGGCGACCGTCTCGTGATTCCCCGCCCTTAATCTCCAGCGCCATTGGCCCTTGCCGGTGCTCGGGGTGCCTTTGGATTGCCTGTAAATCTCGAAATACATTCAGTTCGCTCCATGCGATTTATGTGCGACAACCTGTGTGACGCCTCGACGCAAGCCTAGCGGAGCGCGGATTTTTGGCTATCGGGGATTTGTTTCCAATCGTTCGTGGATGTTTCTGAAAGGCGCGGACCAGAGCGCAGGAATCGGCCTTTGGATTGGCCGGAACGCCGTCGTTTCACCCTTGCATGACATTTCGGGCTGCTGCTTAATACGGTGCGGCTCATGGCGTCGAATGTCGTTCGGCGACCGACAATCACTATAAGAAAGAGCAGTCCATTGACCCATCCGAATGGAACGCAGCACGCGGGCCCGGTGAAGTTGTCGCTGGTGATTCCCGTGTTCAACGAAGAGGACAGCCTCGACGGTTTTCTCCTGCGTATTCGTCAGGTGTTCGAGGGTGATTCCCGGATCAGCCTCGAACTGGTGTTCGTCAACGACGGCAGTTCCGATACGACGCTGGAACGTCTCCTGAACTGCCAGCAGAGCGACTCACGCATCCGCATCGTTGATCTGAGCCGCAATTTCGGCAAGGAAGCGGCGCTGTCCGCCGGTTTGCAGATCGCCACCGGGCAGATCGTGGTGCCGATCGACGTTGATCTGCAGGACCCGCCCGAGGTCATTCTGCAAATGATCGAGCGCTGGCGCGAAGGTTTTGAAGTGGTGCTTGGCCACCGCATCAGCCGGCGCAGCGACTCCTGGGCCAAGCAGACTTCCGCCAGTTGGTTCTATCGCTTGCACAACAGAATTGCCGAACAGTCATTGCCGGAAAACGTCGGTGATTTCCGGCTGATGGATCGCTGCGTGGTCGACGCGCTGCTGACGCTGCCCGAATCCCGACGCTTCATGAAAGGCCTGTTCGCCTGGGTCGGTTTCCGCACCACGCAAGTCGAATACGAACGCCCGGAACGGGCGTCTGGACGCAGCAAGTTCAACGGCTGGCGACTGTGGAATTTTGCGCTGGAAGGCATCACCAGTTTCAGCACCGAGCCGCTGCGAATCTGGACATATCTGGGAGCAATGGTGTCGCTGGTGTCGTTCGCCTTCGCCATGTTCATCGTGGTGCGCACGTTGCTGTACGGTGTCGATCTGCCGGGTTACGCGTCGCTGATGGTGGCCGTGACATTCCTCGGTGGCCTGCAACTGATCGGCATTGGCGTACTCGGTGAATACCTGGGGCGCACTTACATTGAAGCCAAGCGCCGACCGGTTTTTCTGGTGCGCCGCGTTTACGATCCCAAGGACTGACCGATGGACCTCAAGGAAACCGACATTCTCGGCGACAGCATCGGCGAGCATTGGTATTACTGCTCCAAAGCGGCCGCGACCCGGCGTTTGCTGGGTGAGGCGCCGATCAAGCGAATTCTCGATGTCGGTGCCGGCTCAGGCTTCTTTTCCCACCACTTATTGACCCACACGGCGGCGCGCGAAGCGTGGTGCGTGGACATCAGTTACCCGGCCGACTCCAGCGCCACCACCGCCGGAAAACCGGTGCATTACCGCCGTTCCATCGACAGCGTGGACGCCGATCTGGTGTTGCTGATGGATGTGCTGGAACACGTCGATGACGACCTCGGCCTGCTCAAGTCCTACGTCGACAAAGTGCCGTCCGGCAGCCGCTTCCTGATGACCGTGCCGGCGTTTCAGTTCATGTGGAGCGAGCACGATGATTTCCTCGAACACAAACGTCGCTACACCCTGGGGCAATTCGAGGCTCTGGCGGGTAACGCCGGATTGACGGTGGAGCGGGGCGCCTATTACTTCGGAGCGGTTTTCCCGATTGCGCTGGCATCGCGGCTGATACCCGGCGGCACTCGGGGTTCGGCACCGCGTTCGCAGCTGAAAAAACATCATCCGCTGGTCAATACGCTGCTGAAAACCCTGTGCAGTCTCGAGCTGCCGTTGATGGGCATGAATCGCCTCGCCGGTTTGAGCGTGTTCGTGCTGGCGCGCAAACCGTGACGTCCGCCGAAAAGTCCGCATTGATCCAGCGCGGTCTGCGTTTCGCCGTGACCGGTCTGTTCGTCACCGCGCTGCATGCGCTGGTGGCGGTGCTGTTCATCAACTTCGTCAGCCACCAGCCACCCCTGGCCAACGGCGTGGCCTTTGCCGTGGCGACGGTGGTGTCTTACGTGATCAACACCACGTGGAGTTTTTCAGCCCGACTGCACGGCAAAACCCTGCTGCGTTTCATGCTGGTTTCGGCGGGCGGCTTTCTGTTGGCGATGTTCGTGGCCTGGGCGGCACAGATGGCCGGGCTGCACTATCTCGCCGGAATCGTTGCCGTGGCGCTGACGATTCCGGCATTCACTTTCGTACTGCACAACTTCTGGACGTATCGATGACGGATTCACGGGAGCACCCGGCACTTTCCCTGTTGCCGCTGTTATTGGGTGTTCTGGTGTTTTTTCTGGTGGTCGGACCGCAAGCGCTGAACCCGCAGAACATTGCCTGGCTGGAACAGGGCGATCCGGCCACGCATTATCTGGGCTGGGCGTTTTTCCGGCATGGGCCCTGGACATTCCCGCTCGGGCTCAATCCGTCCTACGGCCTGGAACTGGGCAGCGCGATCATTTTTTCCGACTCCAATCCACTGCTCGCGCTGTTGTTCAAGCCGTTCAGTGGCTGGTTGCCGGAGACCTTCCAGTATTTCGGTTTGTGGCTGCTGGCCTGTTGTGTCTTGCAAGCCTGGTTTGGCTGGAGACTGCTGGGGCTGATGACGCGCTATCCCGTGATTCGCCTTCTGGGTGCAGGATTGCTGGCGTTTTCGCCGGTGATGTTTTTTCGCCTTGTGGGGCACCTTTCCCTGGCGGGCCATTTCCTGGTTCTGGCGGCGCTGTACCTGGCGTTGCTGCCGGATCTGCAACGTCGTCGCCTGGCGTGGGGCACGTTGCTGACGGTGACGGCTTGGGTGCACGCCTACCTGCTGGCCATGGTTGCGCTGATCTGGCTGGCGGACCTGCTGGGCAAGGCATTGAGTCGGTCATTGACCCGGGGTCAGGGACTGATCGAGGGCGGCGTGCTTTTCGCGCTGGTGAGCGTGTGTTGCTGGCAGGCCGGTTACTTCAGCATTGCCGATGGCGCGGCATCCGGTGGTTTCGGTTTGTACCGGATGAATCTGCTGTCGCCCGCCGATCCGGCAGGCTGGTCCCGTCTCCTTCCCGGTCTGCCGAAAGAAGAGGGGGATTACGAAGGTTTCAACTACTTTGGCCTGGGTGTTCTGTTGCTGGTGCCGCCGGCTTTTTTGGCCTGGCTGCGAAACCGGCGACTCTTGAAGGATGAATGGCGTGCTCGTCCATGGCTGCTGGTGGCCATGCTCGGTTTATGGCTGTTCGCGCTGTCGAACCGAATAGGCATAGGCACGTTGACGTTCGAGTATCCGCTACCCGATCGAATCATCGCCCTGGCCAGTATTTTTCGCGCCTCGGGGCGGATGTTCTGGCCGGTGTTGTACGCCTGCGTCCTGACCATGATTTTTCTGGTGGTTCGCGGTTATCGGCCACGCATCGCCATCGGTCTGCTGGCCGTCGCATTGTTGATCCAGGTGGCCGACACCCGCGATGGCTGGATGGCCATCAGGCAGGGGAAAACGCTGACGCCGTCATCGTCCTGGAGCAGTCCGATGACGGATCCCTTCTGGGCCAGTGCAGCGGCGCGTTACACCAATGTGCGCAGCCTGATGCCACAGAATCAGAGCGATCGCTGGCAGATGATCGCCGGTTTCGCAGCGACCCACGGGATGAAAACCGATGCGGTGTATCTGGGGCGCATGAGCACTTCTGCGTTGGAGCAGGCACAGCAGAAAGCACGCGCGATGCTCGACTCGGGGCAGTATGACGCGGACTCTTTGTACCTTCTGGACGATGATGCTCTGGTCGATGCCGCGCGGACCATCAATAGTGAAACCGATCTGCTGACGCGCGTGGACGGGGTGGCGGTGCTGGCGCCGGGCTGGAAACGCTGCAGCGAATGCCTGCAGGTGCCCGATGAAGGGCGGCAGGTTTTGCTCACGCCCCTTACTCGTCCAGGGCAAACACTGACCTTCAATTATCGCAATCGACAACTGGCCAGCGGCTGGTCGAAGCCGGAAAGCTGGGGGACGTGGACAGAAGGGCGACAGGCGAAAATCCAATTGCGGGTGCAGCCGCCGGCGCGTTCGATCGTGATCGACGCGCTGGCTTTCATATCGCCCACGCACCCCGGTCAGCGAGTGATCGTCAGCCTGAATGGCCAACAGGTACTGGATACCCGCTTGACGCAGTTTCAAGGCAATCGCCTGGAAATCCCGATCAGCGCCGCGCTCAACCAGCGCCTCGGGAACGATGACCGGCTCGATATCGAATTGCAGTTGCCGGATGCCGTCAGCCCTAGGCAGCTGGGTATCAACGACGATTCGCGGATCATGGGCCTGGGGCTGAAGACGTTGACGGTGCAATGACGCACCGTTTCGATGGACGCCGGCCCCACGGCCTTTCTACACTGCCGCAATCTGGGGATCGGGGGGCAATGGATGAACCGCAATGAACTACGCAAGGCCGACATCAACCTGATGGTGGTGTTCGAGACCTTGATGCTCGAACGCAACGTGACGCGGGCCGCCGAGAAGCTGTTTCTCGGCCAGCCGACCATCAGTTCGGCGCTCAACCGACTGCGCACCATGCTCAACGATCCATTGTTCATTCGCGTCGGCCATCGCATGGAGCCGACCGCCCGCGCCGAAGACATTTATCGCCACCTGAAACCCGCGCTCGACTCGCTGTCGGTGGCGCTGAGCCTGACCCGGGATTTCGACCCCGCCGTCAGCACCATGACCTTCCGAATCGGCCTGTCGGATGACGTCGAATTCGGCCTGCTGCCACCGCTGTTGCGCGCCTTGCGCCAGGAAGCGCCGAGCGTGGTGTTCGTGGTGCAGCACGTCGATTACTGGCGGATTCCCGATCTGCTGGCGGCGGGCGACATCACCGTCGGCATCAGCCAGACCCGTGGCTTGCCGGCCAATGCCAAGCGCAAATTGTTGCGACACATTCAGCCGAGCATCCTGCGCGCCGACAAGTCCGACACGCCGCTGACCCTCGATGAATATTGCGCACGCCCCCACGTGCTGGTTTCCCACACCGCCAATGTCAGTGGCTACGCCGATGAGTGGCTGGCGGACATCGGTCGTACCCGTCAGGTGGTGCTGTCGGTGCCGCAGTACAGTTCGTTGCCGGCGCTGTTGGCCGGCACCGATCTGATCGCCAGCCTGCCGGACTACACCGCCGACGCCATGGCCGCTTCCGGGTTCCTGTTCAAGGAGCCGTTTCCGTTCAAGACCCCGACCCTCGACCTGTCGATGGTCTGGCTCAGCCATGTCGACAGCGACCCGGCCGAGCGCTGGCTGCGTTCGCGGCTGGAGCAATTCATGAGTGAGCGCCCGGTGATGTCGTCGTTGGCGTGAGTCAGGCGTTGCTGTGTTATATGTACGACCTTTCCGCCGAACCACTGGAGCACCGAGATGCCACACCTGCACCTGGAATACACCGCCAACCTGCCGCAACTGAACGCCGACGTGGCGTTGATCCGGCTCAACAATACGCTGGTGGGTTCCGGTCAGTTCGCGGCGGAATTCGATATCAAGAGTCGTGCGCTCAAGGTTGAAACCTTCAAGGTCGGCACCGCCATGAACGAACGCGCCTTTGTCGCGGTGAGGCTGGCGCTGCTCAGCGGGCGTTCTCCGGAGATCAAGAAGCAGCTCTCGCAGAGCCTGTTGGCGGTGTTGCAGGATCTGTGCGAATGGCCGTCCGGGGTCGAGGTGCAGTTGAGTGTGGAACTGCTCGACATCGACCGCGAGTCCTACAACAAGACCGCCATCGGCGTGTAAGACTCAGGCTGCTTCCAGCTCCGCGCAGGTCTTGACGACCTGCTCGCGCAGCCAGAGGTTGGCGCTGTCCTGATCGACGTTGTGGCTCCATTGCATGTCGAGGGTGAACCCCGGCAGACCGTTCGGCGCCTCGCAGTGATTGAACACGGCGTCGTTGGTCAGCAAACGCTGGATCCGCCGGGGCAGGGTCAGGATGAAATCGGTGCCGGTGATCATCTTCAACGCCGCGCTGTAACTGTTGGAGCGGGCGACGATCTGGCGTTTCTGTGCCTGCCGCGCCAGCCAGCCATCGACCATGTTGGTGGTCGACGTCCACGGTGTCGGAAACACATGCCGGCGTTCGGTGAAGGCTTGCAGGCTCAGGCGCGGCTCCAGCGGTGTGGCGCGTTTGTCGAACACGCAGACCAGGTCATCTTCCAGCAACATCCGTGATTTCAGGTCGGCGTGGCTGCGATGGAAGTGCGGGCCGAAACAGATCACCAGATCGAGGCTGCCGTCGCGCAGCTCTTCGACCGGCACGTCGGTTTCGAACTTGTGCATGTTGACCATCACCGGCAAGTCATCGAAGTCAAAGCGCTTCAACATCCGTGGCAGGATCAGTTGCTCGAAGTATTCCGGGGCGCAGATGTTGAAGGTCACCGGTTGCGCCATCGGGTCGAAAGTCGGGGCGCCGGCGTGGCAGAGGTTGATGCTTTCGAGGATTTTCTGCACATGGCCGTACATGCTGCTGGCCTTGTAGGTCGGGCGCATGCCCGTGCGGGTGTTGACGAACAAATCGTCTTCGAAGCTGGTGCGCAGTTTTTTCAGGCAGTAACTGACGGTGGACTGGCTGACGAAGAGCGCCTCCGACACGTCGGTGACGCTGCTTTGCTCATACACGGCGACAAACACCATGAGATCCTGCATGTCGAGCTTTCTAAGCAAGTTACTGTTCAGCATCCGTTCTGTCTCGCTGTGCTCCTTGCGCCGAATCCGCGCAAACGTGTGCGCATGATCGTAACGGAACGATGGTGCCAGGAGAAAGCCCTGTAGGACTTTTCACGGTCAGTTGTGGGACAGAAAGTTTTAGTAACACGACGTACACAATCAAACCCGGAAAAGGTGGCCAGAAGCCTTTATCCAGACGGGTTGGGCAGTGGCGCGAACGTTTTCCCTCTTCAGACCTTGGAACCGGGGCGGTCGATACGGCGACCTCGTCGCCCGCGACTGAACCACAGCTGAACCATTCTCAAATACTCCGAAAGTTTCATGGTTATTTCATGGGCCAACTAATCGTTGGCTTCTTTTTCACAAAAAATTGATGGTTGCCTGCTTAAAGTTTGTGTTGTCTGAGTCAATGAATTTTTCACAATTGACGACGGCACTTCTTTCAAGGAAATAGCCCCTCGCCATGTTCAAGTTAAAAGCCGTGCGCCCGGAATGGGTGACGTTGTTTGCCAGCGCCTTTCTTTTGACCGGATTTAATTTCGTTCTCTGGCAGCACCTGTTCGATATCACCGCTGCGGACGGCAAGGGCATTGCCATGCGCATTGCGTTCGGGGTGATGATCTTCGCGGCGTATAACATCGTGCTGACGTTGCTGGCGTTTCGACCCGTGTTGAAACCCGTGTTGACGTTGTTGTTTATGGTCAGCGCCGGCGTGGCTTATTTCATGAGCCAATACGGTGTAATGATCGATGCCGGCATGTTTAGAAACTTTGCCGAAACCAATGCCACTGAAGTGCGCGATCTGCTGTCTTTGAAGTTGCTGGCTTATATCGTTTTTCTGGGTGTCTTGCCGTCCTGGTTGTTGTGGAAAGTTCCAGTCAACTATCGTCGCTGGCATCGCGAGTTATTAAGCAAAGTTATTGTGAGTGTCGCGTCGGTCGCGGTCATTGGCGGCGTTGCGCTGGCCAATTATCAAGGGTTGTCGTCGCTGTTTCGCAATCACCACGAAATTCGCCTGATGCTGGTGCCGAGCAACTACATCGGCGCCTCGGCCGGTTATCTGCGTGAGCAGGTGGCTTCGGCGCAGCAACCGTTTGTCACGATCGGCGAAGACGCCCAGCGTAATGCCGCCGTGCAGACTCATCCGCGCAAATCCCTGACGGTGCTGGTGGTCGGGGAAAGTGCCCGGGCGGAAAACTTCGGCATCCTCGGTTATGACCGCGACACCACGCCGAAACTGGACAAGGAAGCCGGCCTGATCGCCTTCACCGACGTGCATTCCTGTGGCACGGAAACGGCCGTGTCGGTGCCGTGCATGTTCTCCAACATGGGCCGCAAGGATTACGACGCCAGCAAGGCGAAGAATGAGGAAGGTCTGCTGGACGTGCTCAAGCGTGCCGGGATCGACGTGATCTGGCGCGACAACCAGTCCGGCTGCAAGGGCACCTGCGATCGCGTCACCTTGCAGGACGTCAGCAATCTGAAAGACCCGGCGCTGTGCGCCAACAGCGAATGCCGCGACGAAATCCTGTTGCAGGGCCTGCAAAGTTTCATCGATCACCTGGACAAGGACACCGTGCTGGTCCTGCATCAGATGGGCAGCCACGGCCCGGAATACTTCAAACGCTATCCGAAGGAATACGAACGCTTCACCCCGGTGTGTGAAAGCAATGCGCTGAACAATTGCAGCCGCGAAAGCATCGTCAACGGCTACGACAACACGCTGGTGTACACCGACCATGTGCTGTCGAGCCTGATCGATGTGCTGCGCAGCAATCAGGACAAGGTCGACACCGCCATGCTGTACTTGTCCGACCACGGCGAATCCCTGGGCGAGTACAACCTGTTCCTCCACGGCACGCCGTACATGCTGGCGCCGGAGCAGCAGAAACACGTGGCGATGCTGGCGTGGTTCTCCGACAGCTATCAGAAGTCCTACTCGGTCGACACCCATTGCCTGCAAATGAGTCGCGACAAGCCGCTGAGTCAAGACAACCTGTTCCACTCGATGCTCGGTCTGCTGGAAGTGCAGAGCAAGGTCTACCAGCCGGATCTGGACATGTTTGCCGGTTGCCGCGGCGCGGTGATCGACGGGGTGCTGGCCAAGGACTGAGCCGGCAGACTCACTCTGTAAGACTATTCTTTCCCTCAGGCAGGAGATTTCATCAAGCTCTTGCCCTGTAAAGGCGCGGAAAGCGCCGGTGGCGATATATACTGCGCGCCATTCTTGAAGGGAGAGCCGTGTGGCCATCGATATTCACTGGATTCGCGACAACGATAGCCTCGCGCAGTTTTGCGCCGAGTGGCAGCAGCTGCCGTTCGTTGCCCTCGACACCGAATTCATGCGGGTCGACACCTTCTACCCGATTGCCGGCCTGTTGCAGGTCGGCGACGGCAAACGCGCCTACCTGATCGACCCGCTGACCATCAACGCCTGGCAACCCTTGGCCGCGTTGCTGGAAAACCCGGCGGTGCTCAAAGTCCTGCACGCCTGCAGCGAAGACCTCGAAGTCCTGCTGCGCCTGACCGGCAGCCTGCCGGCGCCGCTGTTCGACACCCAACTGGCCGCCGCCTACCTGAACCTCGGGTTCTCGATGGGCTATTCGCGTCTGGTGCAGGAAGTGCTCGGCATCGAACTGCCGAAGGGCGAAACCCGCTCCGACTGGTTGCAGCGACCGTTGTCCGACACGCAAATCAGCTATGCCGCCGAAGACGCCGTGCATCTGGCGGAGGTTTTCGTACAACTGCGTCCGAAACTGTCTGACGACAAATTCGCCTGGGTACTGGAGGACGGCGCCGAACTGGTCGCCAACCTGCGCCGCGAAACCGATCCGTACGAGGTGTATCGCGAGGCCAAACTGGCGTGGAAACTGTCCCGCGCCCAACTGGCCGTGCTGCGCGAACTCTGCGCCTGGCGTGAACGCGAGGCCCGCGCCCGCGACCTGCCGCGCAATCGCATCGTGCGTGAACATTCGCTGTGGCCGCTGGCCCGGACCCAACCGGACAACCTCAGCGCGCTGGGCAAGATCGAAGACATGCACCCGCGTACCGTGCGTCAGGACGGCGAGTTTCTGCTTGATCTGATCAAGCGCTCTGGCAGTGTGGGGCCTGATCAATGGCCGCCAGCCGTGCCGGAGCCGCTGCCGATCGAAGCCGCTGCGCTGATCAAACAGCTGCGGGCGCTCGGTCAGGCCGAAGCTGAACGTCTGGGCATCGCGCCGGAACTGATGCTGCGCAAGAAAACCCTCGAAGCGCTGGTCAAAAGCGGCTTCCCCGAGGGTCCTTACCAATTGCCTGATTCGCTGCGTGGCTGGCGCCGCGAATTGATGGGCCAGAAGCTGCTCGACAGCCTGGCCACCGCCGGAGAACAGCCTTGAAACGTATTTGTTCCATTTACCAAAGTTCGAAGAAAAGCGGCATGTACCTGTACGTGCTCAAGAGCGATGCGCTGGAGCGCGTGCCGGAAGGTCTGATGGCGGCGTTCGGCAAGGCCAAGCATTCCTTCGACCTGGTGCTGACCCCCGAGCGCAAGCTGGCCAGCGAAGACATTGCCGTGGTTCTGGAAAACCTCGAAAAGCAGGGGTATCACCTGCAAATGCCACCGGCCGAGGAAGAGTACATCGAGCACTTGCCCGAAGAGTTGCTGCGACGCAACGACCCGGTCTGATCCACGAGGCCCTGTCCTGGGCCTCTTGTAACCCCTGGAACGGTTTTTACGGCGACGGCTGCCACGAAGTGGACGGCCGCCTGCACGGTTTGCGAAAGGTTTGAAGATGCGCGTTCTGATTGCTGAACACGACCACGCGATATACGCCCGACTGCTGCGTCAGGCAGCCCCGGAGCTTGAAGTGCTGACCAGCGGCGACTCCGCCGAACTGGCCCGCCAGGCCGTCGATTGCCCGGTGTGGCTGGGCCAGCCGGATCTGCTGGCGACCCTGTTGCGTCAGGGCCATCAGCCACAATGGCTGCAATCGACCTGGGCCGGGATCACGCCGCTGCTGGCCGACGGCCTGCGCCGGGATTACCGCCTGACCCGGGCGGTCGGCATTTTCGGTCAGGTGATGGCTGAATACGTGCTGACTTACATGCTTGGTCACGAGCGCGAAGTACTGGCGCGGCTGGTCAGCCAGGTCGAGCGCAAGTGGGACAACCGCACCGGCCAGAGTCTGGTCGGGCGCAAGGTGCTGATCGTCGGCACCGGTGACATCGGCCAGAGCGTGGCGCAGTTCCTGCTGCCGTTCGGCGTCGAGTTGTACGGCATCGCCAGCAGCGCCCGCGAGCAGGCGCCGTTTGTCGAAGTCGGTTCGATGGCGGACTTGCCGCGTCTGGTCGGCGAAGCGGATTACGTGGTCAACCTGCTGCCCAACACGGAGCACACCCACGATATCTACGACGCTGCGCTGTTCAAGCAATTCAAGCCGACCGGGTTGTTCATCAACGCCGGGCGCGGTGTCGCGGTGGTCGATGCGGATCTGGTCGAAGCGTTGAAGGAAGGCCATCTGGCCGGCGCGGTTATCGACGTCTGCCGTCAGGAACCGCTGCCGCAACGGCATCCGTTCTGGACCGCGTGGGGCTTGCTGCTGACCGGGCACAGCTCGGCGCCGACATCGCCGCCGATGATGGTGCAGTTGTTTCTGGATAACTTGCGGGCGTATCAGGCGGGAGAGGCGTTGCGCGGGGAAGTGGATTTCGCACGCGGTTACTGAGTCCAGAGAGATCGTTCCCACGCTCCGCGTGGGAACGCCTCAAGGGACGCTCCGCGTCCAGTGACGCGGAGCGTCACGGGCTGCATTCCCACGCGGAGCGTGGGAACGATCATCACGGGTGTGGCTTAGAGGGTGAAATCGCCTTCAGCCGCCAGTTCGCTCAGCGGACGACGCGGGCTCGGCGTTTCCCGCGCTTGCAGGTAATCCGCCAAGGTGGCCTTGTCACCCAGCTTACCCACCGCAACGGCGGCGTGCAGCGCATAACCTTGCGGAATGTTCAGCTCCTTGCGGGTCAGCTCCTGATCGAAGCCGGCCATGCCGTGGGTGTGCCAGCCGCTCAGGCTCGCTTGCAGCGCCAGATGACCCCACGCGGAACCGGTGTCGAAGGTGTGCCACAGCGCCGGCGTTTCCTCGGTCGCGCCCGGTGCGGTGAAGGTGGTTTTCGAAATCACGATCACCAGTGCCGAAGCGTGTTGTGCCCAGCTGCGGTTGAATTCATTGAGCAGGCCCAGATAACGCTCCCAGTTCGGGGTGTCGCGACGGGCGTAGAGAAAACGCCACGGCTGCGAGTTGTAAGCCGACGGCGCCCAGCGTGCGGCTTCGAAGAAGCTCAGCAGGGTTTCTTCGGAAATCGCTTCGCCGGTGAAGGCGCGGGGCGACCAGCGATCGGTGAACTGAGGGTGAATGGCGTATTCGGCAACGCGAGGGTTGGCACTCATCGAGAGATTCCTTGCTACGTTTGAGGACAGGTTGGAAGCGAAACCCGGCGGGATCAGTTGGGCTGAACGATGGGGGTTATGTCGCAAGCCTGCAGTTCACCGGAGGCAACGCGGTCGAGCGTTAATGGCATCCGGCAAAGGCCTGGTGAGACCGGCAAAGCTACTTGGCCGCGCAAAAACTGACAAGCCCCGCACAACCGGCAGTCGCCAGCGCTTGGATCACGGGGCCTTGGGCACTAGACTGGCGGCCTTTTCACCACCTGATGTTGATGCTTGAGCCATGGCCGCCAAAGTCGAACCGTTCTGGATACGCAAAACCCTCGATCAACTCGATCACGAGGAATGGGAATCGCTGTGCGACGGTTGCGGCCTGTGCTGCCTGCAGAAGCTCGAGGATGAAGAAGACAACAGCGTCTATTACACGCGTATCGCCTGCAAACTGCTGGACCTGAAAACCTGCCAGTGCAGCGATTACCCGAACCGCATGAAGTTTGTCCCGGACTGCATCCAGCTCACCCCGGGCCAGGCCGAAGAATTCAAATGGCTGCCGCCGACCTGCGGTTATCGGCTGGTCAGCGAAGGCAAGGATCTGCCGCTGTGGCATCACCTGGTCTGCGGTGATCGCGACGCGGTGCACCACGAACGGATTTCCCAGTCCGGGCGCATGCTCGCCGAAGGCAGCGTGCCGGAAGACGACTGGGAAGATCACCTGATTTTCCGCGCAGGTTAACGATTGACCAAGGAGCAGGTATGGCGACGGGATTGCGCCGGGCGCTGATCGTCACGTTGCTGGCGCTGAGTGCGCCGGTGTGGGCGGCAAAGAAAGTCGATCTGGATTATCAGGTAAGCCTGCTGCCGCAGAGCGATCAGGCCGAAGTGCGCCTGACCCTCGCCAAAGGCGAAGCGGTGCGCAGCCTGGATTTCGACCTCGGCGATGGCAGCCACTACAGCGATTTCAAGGCCGACGGCCAATGGCAACTGACGCCGGGCCAACACGCACGCGGCGTATGGCGCCCGACGGCGGACAAGGCCACCCTGACCTACCGAGTACGCATCAGCCACGGCCGCAAGAACGGCAGCTTCGACACGCGCATGACCCCGACCTGGGCGCTGATGCGCGGCGATGAACTGGTGCCGCCGGCCAAGCTCGACCAACAGGACGGCATCGAACTGGTCGCACGCCTGCACTTCGAATTGCCCGACGGCTGGAAAAGCGTCGAAACTGCCTGGCCGCGCATCGGCAAGAACAAATTCCGCATCGACAATCCGTCACGCCTGTTCGACCGCCCGACCGGCTGGATGCTCGCCGGTCACCTCGGCAGCCGCCGCACCCGGCTGGGCGAAACCGAAGTCACCGTGGCCTCGCCGCAAGGGCAGGGCATGCGCCGGATGGACGTGCTGACGCTGCTGACGTTCGTCTGGCCGCAGGTGCAGGCGGTGTTTCCCCGCCATCCGACCAAGTTGCTGATCGTTGGCGCCAACGACCCGATGTGGCGCGGCAGCCTGGCGGCGCGGGAGTCGATCTACCTCAACACGCGGTTGCCGCTGGTCAGCGAAAGCGGCAGCAGCGCTTTGGTGCGCGAGCTGGCGCAGGTGTTCGGGCGGATCAACGACGAGCAGCGCAGTGACTGGATCAGCGAGGGTTTTGCCGAGTATTACGCGATCGAGCTGGTGCGCCGTGCCGGCGGCATGAGCGACGAGCGTTATCAGGCGTTGCAGGCGAAGCTGGCCAAGGACAGCCAGAAGGTCACGACCCTGCGCGGCGAGCAGATCAGCCCGGCGCAGCTGTCGAAAGCGGTGCTGTTGTTACAGGAACTGGACGGCGAGATTCGTCTGAAGACCCGCAACAAGCGCTCGCTGGATGACGTGCTGCGCGGGGCGATGCATTTGGGGACGGTAGATACCAAAGAGTTCGTGCAACTCGCCGAAAGCATTCTCGGCGAGTTGTCCAAAGTCCTTGATACCGGGTTGCTTCGGTAGCGGTCAGACCCCGGCTTTCGGCGATTTCACCGAGTCATTGCCGGTCACGGTGGCAGTTTTGGTTGCCGCTTCGGCATTGGCTTTGAGCTTGCTCAGCTCTTCACCGGCCCGCTCGATCTTTGCCCGCACGTTGTTCATGTCCTGACGGCTTTTCTCCAGCAGGCTTTTCACCGAGCTGTGGCCGGTGATGCCGCGGGCCATGGCCACGCCGCCAATCGCCACCTGAATCAGCCCGAATACGCCGCCACGGCGCAGGCCCTTGCCGACCATGATCACGCCGCCGGCCAGCGAGCCGATGCGCTCCCAGCCTTCGACGTTCTGCTCGGAACGGCTCTGGAACGGGGTGGATTCGATACGCTCGACGCGTTTGAGCTCGGTCATGATCTTTCTCCAGGCAATGAGTAATCGATAAACAAGCTGACTGCGTAGGCGGTCAGCTCGTTCCATCGGATGTGCGGCGTTTCAGCGGAATTTCGGCCCGGAACGGGTGTTCAGGCCTTTGGCCATGCGGTCGTAGAGCACGACGTTGACCGTGGCGGCGAGGTTCATGCAGCCGGTGGTCGGGATGTACACGACGTCTTCGCACCAGTCGCGGATCTCTTGATCCAGCGAACCGTCTTCGGGGCCGAAGATGTACAGGGCGCGATCGGGGTGGGTGTATTCCGGCAGCGGGCGGGCGCCGTCGACCAGTTCCACGGCGACCGGGACGCAGTTGAGCGGCAGGATCTTTTTCAGGTCATCGATGCCGATCAGCGGGATGTCGTAGTGCACGCGCTTGGTGTCGGTGACGAAGTCGGCGGCGCGCTCATAGCGCTTGCCGGTGTAGAACACGGTCGACACGCCGTAGCAGCCTGCGGCGCGCATCACCGAACCGACGTTTTCCGGTGATTTGGGGTTATACAAACCAATGCAGCTGTACCGTTTGTCTGCCACGAGCGGGGTGCCTTCGGGAAAAAGAGGGCGATTATACGGGGATTGGGGGAGGGCGGGCAGATTCAGGACAGATCGTTCCCACGCTCCGCGTGGGAATGCAGCCCGGGACGCTCTGCGTCCCATTCGAGAGCTGGAACGCGGAGCGTCC
>NZ_AKJQ01000057.1:0-63662 GCF_000282255.1 Pseudomonas sp. GM25
GTGAGAACATTCCCTTGTCCCTCGCACAGTGCTGCGACGCCGTCAGATCGCTAAGGATCTGGCGGAAAAAATCTTTAAAAACTCATGATCTCGGCCAGCAGCGCTGGCCGAGACGGTACAACCATCAGCTGCGATTAAACGACTGGAGCACGCCAGTCATCGGAACCCGAAGTACCGGAGACTTCGTGGGTCCAGGTGATTTTGCGGTAGGTGAACTGCACTTCTTCCAGGTGGGTGAAGTGGGCGTTCGATGGATCCTGGCAGTTGTGCATCTTGTTGTTGATGGCGACGATAATCGCGTCTTCCAGTTTGGTGGTGTAGTAGTGCTCTTGGGTACCTTGAGCCGAAGTGCGGTACCACTGGATAACGATTTCGCTCATGCGCTCGCCGGAAGTCAGAGCGGCTTGCAGCAGCGGCGAAGCCTTGTCGTAGACCTTGGTGATCACGACTGGCTTGTGCACGCGCTGACCGGTTGGCTGACCGGATTGCGGGTCACGCGGGATGATCACGTCGTGGGTGAACGCCTGAACCATGACCTGGTCTTCATGACCTTCCTGGTAGGTGTTGCCAACGGAGTCGGCGGTGAAAGCGCCGGCAGTGATCAGGCCTTGTTTTTCGCCGGTAACCGACATGTACGCTGGTGTTGCCATGGGGTGTGCTCCTTGCTCAAAAGACAGGACCGGACGGCGTGATTGCCTGCCCAGGTGGCGAAGGAGTTATCAAAAGTCGTGCCAGCTATCACATGGCCATTACCCATCAAGGGTTTACCAAGTCCGCGTGGGATTTTTTCGATTTTTTCTGTAGGAAACAGCGAAAAAGTGCGCAAGAAGTTGCGCAGTGCTGTGCAACTTCTTGCGCACTTGGCTGGAGGCCTTGATCGGCAAGACCTCCAGCGTTTTTTACCGTGGTTTTATGACGGACTACTGCGCAACTTTTTGCGCAGTTCAGCCAATCCGATCAGAGCTTTGAAATCAGGCTTCCTGCAACGCCCGTGGACGTTGACTGCGCTGCTGCGCCGCCGCATCCGGCGCCTGCTGCAACTGGAAGTCGAACTTCAATTCGGCTCGACGTCCCGCTGCATCCTCCAGAAACTCGACCTCCCCGACCAACCCTTCACGGGTCGCATACGCAAAGTCATCCCACAGGTATTTGTCCCCCGACAGATTGATCTGCGTCGTCAGGTGCCGATGCCCCGGTGCGCAAATGAAGAAGTGAATATGAGCCGGGCGCTGGCCGTGGCGACCGAGCAGGTCGAGGCATTCCTGGGTCGGGCCTTGCGGGTCGCAGCCATAACCGGAGGGCACGATGCTGCGGGCGCGGTAGCGGCCTTCGGCGTCGGTGATGATCCGGCGGCGCAGGTTGTATTCGGACTGGCTCTGGTCGAAGAACGAGTACGTGCCCTTGGTGTTGGCGTGCCACAGGTCGACCGTGGCGCCAGCGAGCGGTTGACCCTGCGGATCGAACACCTGGCCTTCGAGCAACATCAGCGTGGCGACGCCCTCCTCGCTGCCGTCGTCCATCCGGCATTCACCTTCGTACAACGGCGCGCCGGCCACGTACAACGGGCCCTCGATGGTGCGCGGCGTGCCGCCGGTCAAGCCGATCTGCGCATCCTTGGCGTCTTGCAGCAGGTCGAGGAAATGCTCAAGGCCGAGGCCGGCCACCAGCAACCCGGCTTCCGAGCGGCCACCCAGGCGATTGAGGTAATCGACGGCTTTCCAGAATTCGTCTTCGCTGATCTCAAGGTCTTCGATGATCCGGGCGGTGTCCTGCAACACTCGCAGGACGATGGTTTTCAAGCGCGAGCTGCCGCCATCGTTGGCGAAACCGGCGGCTTCTTCGAAGAATTTTTGCAGTTCGGCAGTGTGGGCAATCTTCACGGTCATGGTGTTCACCTCATCTTGTTGTTGTGGGGTCGAGTCCGGGCTCAGCGGTCGTCGGCGTGGATCGACGAGGGGTGGCGGCAGAGGCCGTCGATCTCGATCTCCATGTAGGGAAACAGCGGCAACAGCATCAGGGTGTCGTGCAGCGCTTCGACGCTGGGCACGTCGAACACGCTGTAATTGGCGTAGTGCCCGGCGATGCGCCAGAGGTGGCGCCACTGTCCTTCGCGTTGCAGGCGCTGGGCGAGTTCCTTCTCGTCGGCCTTGAGCTTTGTGGCAACGGCCGGGTCCATGTCGGCGGGCAATTTCACGGTCATTTTTACGTGGAACAACATGGCGTTCTCCTTGGGGAATCAGTGCCGGCGAAAACGCGCCAGGCGCTCTTCATCCAGCGTCAGGCCCAGGCCCGGGGTGCGTGGAATGTGCAGGTGGAAGTCGCGGTACTGCGGGCGCTCGGTGACGATGTCTTCGGTCAGCAACAGCGGGCCGAACAGCTCGGTGTCCCAGGTCAGTTGCCTGAGCGTGAGGAACGCATGGGCCGAGGCCAGAGTGCCGACGGAGCCTTCGAGCATGGTGCCGCCGTACAGGGCGATGCCGGCGGCTTCGGCGATTTGCGCGGTGCGCAACACGGCGCGCGGGCCGCCGTTCTTGGCGATTTTCAGGGCGAATACGCTGGCGGCGCCGTCGGCGGCGAGACTGAACGCGTCCTCGACGCTTTCAATGGATTCATCGGCCATGATCGGCGCCGGGCTGCGCTGGTTCAGGCGAATCTGCCCGGAACGATTGACCCGCGAGATCGGCTGCTCGATCAGGTCGATACCATTGTCGCCGAGCACATGACAGCCGCGAATCGCCTGGGATTCGTCCCAGTACTGGTTGACGTCGACCCGCACACTGGCGCGCTCGCCCAGGGCTTTTTTGATCGCCACCACGTGTTTCAGATCTTGCTCCAGCGGGTTGGCGCCGATCTTCAGTTTGAAGATCCGGTGCCGCCGCGCTTCCAGCATTTGCTCGGCTTCGGCGATGTCGCGGGCGGTGTCGCCGCTGGCCAGGGTCCAGGCCACTTCGAGGCTGTCGCGGACCCGGCCACCGAGCAGTTCGCTCACGGGCAGGCTGAGGCGTTTGCCTTGGGCGTCGAGCAATGCGCTCTCGATGCCGGACTTGGCGAAGGTGTTGCCCTTGGCAATCTTGTCGAGCCTCTGCATCGCGGCGTTGATGTTGTCCGCGCCCAGGCCGATCAGCGCCGGTGCCAGGTGCGCGTCGATGTTGGCCTTGATGCTTTCCGGGCTTTCATAGCCGTAGGCCAGGCCGCCGATGGTGGTGGCTTCGCCAATGCCTTCGATACCGTCGCTGCAACGCAGGCGCAGGATCACCAGCGTCTGGTTCTGCATCGTGTGCATCGCCAGTTTGTGCGGGCGAATGGTCGGCAAGTCGACGATGATCGCCGACAGGTTTTCAATCAGGATCCGGTTCATTTCAGTGTCCATTCAAGCGTGATCAACCGAGGTCACCGCCACCGACCGGCAGGGTCACGCCGGTGATGTAGGAGGCGTCGTCCGAGGCGAGAAACAGGATCGCGCCGACCTGTTCGTCAATGGTTCCGTAGCGTTTCATCAGGCTGCTATCGAGGGTTTGCGCGACGATTTCCTGATACCAGGCCTGCTCCTGCGCGGACTGTTCGGCGGTGTTGCGCGGGATGCGCCGGGGCGGCGCTTCGGTGCCGCCGGGTGCGGTGGCGTTGACCCGGATCCCGCGCTCGGCGTTTTCAAAGGCCAGGCAGGCGGTCAGCGCGTTGATGCCGCCCTTCGCCGCGCCATACGGAACGCGGTTCAGGCTGCGGGTCGCAATCGACGACACATTGACGATCGCGCCGCGCCCCTGCTTGAGCATGTACGGCAATGCGGCGTGACAGCACCACAGCGTCGGGAACAACGAACGGCGCACTTCGGCCTCGATCTGCTCGATTTCGTAGTGTTCGAACGGCTTGGCCCAAATGGTGCCGCCGACGTTGTTGACCAGCACATCCAAGCGCCCGAACGTATCGACGGCGGCGCTCATCACCCGGGCGCAATCGGCGTATTGCTCAAGGTCAGCGGTCAGCGACAGCACACCCTCGCCTTGCAGCTCGTGAACCAGTTCGGAGCGGTCGACGGCAATGACCTGCGCGCCCTCCTCCAGCAATCGCTCACACACCCGGCGACCGATGCCCTGCGCCGCGCCGGTGACCAGCGCGACCTTGTTGGCGAATCTGTTGTTCATGACAACCTCGCAATTCAAAAAGAAGACTCAGGCCGCCGCGAATTTCTCGTAGTAGAAGTTCGCCGGCGTGATGCCCTGCTCGCGGATGTACTGACTGACCGCCTCGACCATCGGCGGCGGACCGCACAGGTACACGTCGACATCACCTTCATTGAGGTGGCACGGCTCGATGTGCTGGGTGACGTAGCCCTTGAGCGGGTGCTGGCTCTGCGGATTGGCCACGCAGGCGCCGAAGCTGAAATTCGGAATGCGCGCGGCGAAGGCTTCGAGGCGGTCGAGTTCCACCAGATCGAAATCGTTGGTCACGCCGTAGATCAGGTGAACCGGATGCTCGCTGCCCTGCTCGGCGAGCATCTCCAGCATCGCCGTGAACGGCGCCAGCCCGGTGCCGCCTGCTAACAAAAGCAGCGGACGCTTGATCTCGCGCAGGTAAAAACTGCCCAGCGGCCCGGCCAGATTCAGGCTGTCGCCAGCCTTGGCCAGCCCGGTGAGGAAGCTGCTCATCAAGCCGCCGGGAACATTGCGGATCAGGAAACTGACCTCGCCGTTCTTCTGCAGCGAGCTGAAGGAATAGGCGCGGGATTGCTCGCTGCCCGGTACTTGCAGGTTGACGTACTGCCCCGGCAGGAACGCCAGTTTGCTCAGGGATTCACCCTTGAGCGACAGCGCAATGGTGCTCTCGGAGAGCTGACGAACATCGCTGATCGACGCCTGATAACTCGCCTGTTCGGTCTTGCACACCTGCGAGCCCACCGGCACCCGCACCACGCAATCGCTTTCGGCGCGCATCTGGCAGGTCAGGACGTAACCCTGGGCCAGCTCGTCTTCACTCAAGGCGTCTTCGATGAAGTTGTCACCCATGTCGAAACGCCCGGCCTCGGCGAAACATTTGCAGGTGCCGCAGGCGCCATCGCGGCAGTCCAGCGGGATGTTGATGCCCTGGCGATATGCCGCGTCAGCAACGGTTTCTTGGCCCGAGGCCTCGATGAAACGGGTGACCCCGTCTTCGAAATTCAGTGCGATCTGGAAACTCATGGTGCACCTCGCTCACAGCGTCGAGCCCGGCTCGCCGCCGTCTCGATCAGATGTGGTAGATGTCGATGACCTGACGGACGTAATCGTTCTTCAGCACCACTTTCTTGGCCTTGATCAACGGCTGTTCGCCGCGCAGGTCAAGGGTGTAGAAACTCGTGCCGAAGTAACTGTCGGTGACCTGATAGCGAAAGCTCAGGGTGTGCCAGTTGAAGCGCACCCGGCATTGCCCTTCGCCCTGCTCGACGATCTCGATGTTGCTGAGGTTGTGCGAGGTGCGGGTGTCGGGAATGGTTGCGCTGGAGCGCTCGGTCTTGATCCGGAACACCCGGTCTTCGAGGCCGCCACGGTTGCCGTACCAGATCAGCGAGATTTCGCTTTGCGGGTCTTCGGTCAGGGTGTCGTGGTCGTCCCAGGCCGGCATCCAGAAACTGGCGTCGGCGGCGTAGAGTTCCAGCCACTGATCCCACTGGCCGTCATCCAGATAGCGCGCTTCGCGGTAGAGGAAATCGCGCACGGTGTCGTAGAGGTTGCTCATCACACGGCCTCCACGGGGATCAGGTTTTTATCGCTGACGGCGGCCTTGAGCATGGTTTCCTGCCAGTACTTGTGTTGCAGCACGAACAGGCCTTCGTCTTCGGTACGCATGCCGGACAACAAGGGTTTGAGGTCGATTTCCTCGGCCGCCGCGTCCGCGCCTTCGACCCAATGGGTCGCGCCACGGGACATGTCGTTCCAGCCGCGCCCGGCGCCGTACCCGGTCTGGCATGAGCGGAATTCTTCGAGGTCATCCGGGGTGGCCATGCCGCTGACGTTGAAGAAGTCTTCGTATTGGCGAATGCGTTTGGCCCGGGCCTCCGCGCTTTCGCCTTTGGGGGCGATGCAGTAGATGGTGATCTCGGTCTTGTCGACAGAGATCGGCCGGGCGATGCGGATCTGCGAGCTGAACTGATCCATCAGGTACACGTTGGGGTACAGGCACAGGTTGCGCGAGTTCTCGATCATCCAGTCGGCGCGGGCCTGGCCGAAGTCCCGGGCCAGTTCATCGCGTCGCTCGTAGGCCGGACGATCCTCGGGGTTGGCCCAGCGGGTCCAGAGCAGCAAGTGGCCGTGGTCGAACGAGTAGAAACCGCCGCCCTTCTTCGCCCAGCTGCCGGCGCTCATGGTCTTGATTTCTTCGCCGGCATCGCGCTGCTGACGCTGGTTCTGGGTGGCGGCGTAGTTCCAGTGCACGGAGCTGACGTGATAGCCGTCGGCGCCATTTTCGGCGGTGAGTTTCCAGTTGCCTTCATAAATGTAGGAGCTGGAACCGCGCAGCACTTCCAGGCCTTCGGGGGACTGATCGACGATCATGTCGATGATCTTGGCCGACTCGCCCAGATGCTCGGCGAGAGATTTCACATCGGCATTCAGGCTGCCGAACAGAAAGCCGCGATAGGACTCGAAACGCGCGACTTTGGTCAGGTCGTGGGAGCCTTCGCAGTTGAAGCCTTCGGGATAGCCGGCCTCGCTCGGGTCTTTGACCTTGAGCAGTTTGCCGCTGTTGTTGAACGTCCAGCCGTGGAACGGGCAGGTATAGCTGGAACGGTTGCCGGATTTGTGCCGGCAGAGCATGGCGCCGCGATGGCTGCACGCATTGAGAAAGGCATTGAGTTCACCGGCCTTGTTGCGGGCGATGAACACGGGCTGGCGACCCATGGTGAGGGTCAGAAAATCGTTGGCGTTGGGGATCTGGCTTTCGTGGGCGAGGTAGATCCAGTTGCCTTCGAAGATGTGCGCCATCTCCAGTTCGAACAGCCGCGGATCGGTAAACATCTCCCGCTTGCAGCGGTAGGCACCCTTTTCGGGGTCCTCTTCAAGCATGGCATTGAGGTAGTCGATTCCCAGGGACATGGCCGGGGCCTCCATTGTTATTGTTCAGGCCAGGTCAGATTAGGGAGGCAACGCGGGCGGCAATATCCGAATCCTGCAGAGCGCTATCCGTTTTGTGCAGGACGGCGCGGCAGGTGCTTCAGATTGTTTCGGGGCGGGAATTCAGTGACGGCGTTTGAAGGTCACGGACGGCAATTCGCCGAACTGCTGGCGATAGCTTTCGGAGAAACGCCCGAGGTGCAGGAAGCCGTAGTCCAGCGCCAGTTCGGTGAGGTTGCGCACCGGGCAGCTCGGATCGTTGAGACAGGCATGAATGCGTTCCAGCTTGCGCTGGCGGATGTACTGCATCGGGGTCACGCCGAGCTGGCGTTCGAACAGGGCGTACAGGGAGCGCGGGCTCATGTTCGCCTGGGCCGCCAGGTGTTCGGCGGGCAGATCCAGCTTCAGGTTGCGCTCTACATAGTCGAGGATCCGCTCGAAACTGACGCTCGGCGAACTCAGACATTCACGGCTGACGTTGGTGTTCATCAGCGAGATCAGTTTGCTGCCGACGATCTGCGCGTAATGCTCCTGCACCCGCAGCAACGGATCGCTGGCTTCGGCTTCCTGGCAGATCATGCCCAGCAGGTTGGTAAACCCTTCCAGTTCGTCGAGCCGGTAATGATTGCGCAGAAAACGGATGCCCCCGGCAGGATGCAGCCAGCGCTGCTCGTCGCACACCGACTCCAGCACGCTGACCGGCACTTTGAGGATGAATTTCTCGCAATCGTCGGAATAGGTCAGGTCGACCGGATCGTCCGGGTTGATCAACAGCAATTCGCCCGGCACCAGATGATGCTCGCGCTTGTGCCCGCGCCACAGGCAGTTGCCTTGCAGCAGGACTTGCAGGTGATACACGGTTTCCAGCGCCAGCGACGTGACGCGAACGCTGCCGCCATAGCTGATGCGGCACAGATCGAGGTCGGCGAGTTTGCGGTGGTTGAGGCTGGCTTGCGGGTGGGCGGTTTTGGACAGTCCGATGAAATGCTGACCGACGTGCTGGTTCACATAGTCGGAGACGGCATACGGGTCAGCGTGGCGAAACACGCTGCTGCGGTCGCTCAGCAGGCGGCTGTCCATGGGCAAGGCACTCGATCTTGTCGTTATGGTGATGGTCACGGTTTGCGCCATCACCGGTCACAGTACGCCGGCGTGCCGGATCGGGCAATTGGACGAAGGTTTGGCTGTCCGGTGACCGAACGGTTTCTTCGAGCAGATATGTTCAGGCCAATGTATGCCAGTAGAAATGAACGAATTCGTCTTCATATTCGGCGAAAAGCGAGACGATGAAATCCGTTTTCATCGAGTACATCAATAACGCACCGATGAAACCGGAAGGCTCGTGCAGTGGTTGTTTGAGCGGCACGATCAGTTCGACCGCCCGTTCTGCCACCAACTGGTTGAAAACCTCTTCGGAAATCGGTTCAAACTGCGCGCCGCCAACGTATTCCGGGAAGCTGTGATCCCCACCTGGTTGACGTTCGTGCCACTCGGCATTCAGCCACACATTCAAGCCGTTCGTATGATGCGATTTGCTCACACGGGTGATTCGAATGTACTCCTGACCGCAGGGGACGAGGAAGGCGCTCGATGGATACGTCAGGTAGTAAAGACCGGGACAATCGTTGTGACAGGGCCAAAAAAGCAGTTGTTGTCGCGTGAGTTGGTCAAAGTCGTTTCTGTCGAACATGGGAACCTTAGGCTGATAAAGGGAGCATACATTTGCAGCGCCAGAATGTTTTTCAGGTGGCAGGACAATGCAACTCTGCAAGGTGAACCCTGCCCCTGCCCCTCAAAGCAGACTCCACGACACCCCGACATACATCGCCATGCCCTCACCCGGCGTGGAGCGTGCGGCGTCCAGTCCTTTATCGTCATAGCCCGGTGTAACGGTAGCGGCGTAGTGCTTGTCGGTCAGGTTGCGCATGTCCAGCCAGGTCTGCCAGTCGCCCTTGGGTGCGTTGTAGCCCAGCGTGGCGCCGAAGGTGGCGTAAGGATCGGCGTAGTAGCTGTTGGCGTAATCCACTGCCGTTTTCGAGACCAGTTGCGTGTTGACTGCCGCGAAGAAGCCCTGCGGGAAGTCGTAGCGCAGTTCGCCCTGGTAGTAATGCATCGGCAAGCCCGGCAGGCGGTTGTCGCCGAAGCGGTCGTCGTCGCGGTAGTGAAAATCGCTGAAGGTGTAGGCCTGACGCAGGCTCAACTTGCCGCCATCGTTCGCTGACCACAGATTGCTGTTCAGGCTGGCTTCGACACCTTGGTGCACGGTCGGGCTGGCGTTGAGTTCGTAAGGCGTGGTCGCGTTGGCGTCCGGCAACACCGAAAGCAATTCGTGTCGCACCTGAGCGTAGTACCACGCCAGACTCCATTCGCCGAGCGCGCTGTCGCCTCGGCCGCCGAGTTCCAGGGTGGTGGCGGTCTGGTTTTGCAGTTTGACCGGATCACGCTGGGTGCCGGTGGCGGCGCCGCTGCCGGCCGGGAAGCGTACGTTGGAGCTGTAGATCAGCGACCACGGATGCGGCGCTTCGACCGAGCGGCTCAGGTTGCCGAACAGTTGCAGGTCCGGCGTCACCTGATAACGCAGGCCCAGACGTGGCGCGTAATCCCAGTCACCGAGGCTGGTCTTGCCGCCACCTACCGGGTAGGTCACCGCGCTTTCGCGGCGGGTGTAGATCGCGGCGAGGCCGGTGGTCAGCCACAGGTTGTCGGCGATTTCCAGGTCGTTGCCCACGTGCAGGACAGAATCCGAACCCTGATAAGTGAAGTTGCGCATGTGCGTGCCCGGCGCATAACCGGCGGTATTGCCGGTGGGAATCCGCACCCGTTCGCTGGCACCGTCGTTGGGCAGGTGTTTGGTCACTCGCAGGCCCACGGTGCTGTTGCTCTCCATTCCCCAGAGCGTGTCGCGGCGCTTGTAGTCGAACGTGCCGCTGACATCGGTGTAAGCGACCTTCAGGCGGTTGGGGCCTTCGCGCAAGTCCATCGGATAATCGTGATAGACCAGACCGGTCTGGATGCTCGAATCGTCATCGATGTAGTACGTGGTCTTGTTGCCGATGAAGGTGCTGCCAGGCTGATCGCGGCTGTCGTTGCGCGTCACGTAGGCCGGGTTGGCCGCGCGCGGATCGTGCTCGATGGAGTGCTTGGTCACCCGCCCGGCGAGGTCGTTGTCGGTCTCGCGGTGACGGATGTAGAAGCGGGTTTCCAGATTCGGATTGAAGCGATAACCGAAGTTGGCGATCACGCCCTGGCTCTTGCTGGCGGTGTGATCCTGATAACCGTCGGAATGCGCGTCGGTCATCGACAGGTAGTAATCGAAGTCGCCCAGCACCTGACCCGAGCTGACTTGCCGCTGGGCATAGCCGTGGCTGCCCATGACGTAACGCACATTCAACAGCGGCGCGTTATAGCCGGTGTGGCTGACGTAATCGACGGCGCCGCCAAGGGCCAGCGCACCACGATCAAAACCGTTGGCACCGCGCAGTACTTCCACATGGTCGAGCCACAGCGGCTCCAGTAATTCGTAAGGCGTGCCGCCGGGACCGGTCAGCGGCAGGCCGTCGAGCATCGTGTACAGCCCCGACGCGTGGGCGCCGGGAGCACGGTTGATGCCCGAGCCACGGATCGAGATTTTCGTCCCTTCGTTGCCCGCCGACTGGGCATAGACACCGGGCTGATACGCCAACACGTCCTGATTGCTCGCGACCCGGCCCTGCAACGGGCGGCGCATATCGACCACATTGGTGCCGCCGGGCACCTGCGCAAGCCGCGCCTCGGCCTCTTCAACCGACGCATCCTCCCCGCTCCGGTCCTCGGCGCCGATCAGCACCTGCCCCAACTCCAGGCGCTGGCTTTCAGCCAGGGCCGGACAGGCCAGGGCCAGCCCCAGCAAGGCAGTGGGCAGGGTTTTGAACGCGGGCATCGAGAGCACTCCAGACATACGGGAACGGGCAGTGAGAACTGCGACGTATGAATGGACGAATGGAGCACATGGGGATTTGGGGTTTTGCCCGCCAGGACTCAGTAATATCGCCGCGGATCCGAATCGATCAGGCTCGCCAGTTTGGTCAGGGCGAAGCGCAGTTCTTCCTGACTGGTCGGCGACATCAGCACCAGCCGCACGCAACGGGTGATCCCCGAGCGTTCCGCCTGGAACTGCGTACCACTGAGCACCAATACGCCGTTGGCCCGGGCGAGCATGGTGAATTCGTCGGCGGTCCAGGGTTCGGGCAGCGTCAGCCAGACGTGGTACGAGTACGGCTGGGTCTTGAGTCCGAAACCGGCGAAGATTTCCTGAGCAATCGCCTGACGGCCGGCGGCCTCGTTACGCTGGATGCGGATCAGTTTCTTGTCCAGGCCCTCGGTGATCACATTGCTGGCCAATTGCGCGGTCAGCGGCGACGGCATCCACACGCTGCTGCGCACCATCGAAGTCAGGCGCGACAGCAGTTTCGGCGGGCTATAGAGATAGCCGACACGCAACGCCGGCATGACCGATTTGGACAGACTGGTGAGGTACACCGAACGGTCCGGCGCGAACGCCGACAGCGGTTTGATCGACGGATCGGTGGCCAGAAAACCGTAGATGTCATCGTCGAGAATGATGAAGTCGAACTCCTCGGCCAGCGCCGCAATCTGCGCCCGACGCTTTTGCGACATGATCGACGCCGTCGGGTTCTGACAGGTCGCCACGCACACCAGCATCGCCGGTTTCTCCCGCAGGCACAGCTCGCGCAATGCTTCGGGAATGATCCCTTCGTCGTCCATGGCCACGCCACGCAAACGGCGCTCGAGGCCATGGGCCAGGGAAATGATGCCGGGGTAACAAAGCTCTTCGCAGAGCACCAGGTCGCCGGCATTGGTCAGGGCGCTCATCGCGACCATCAGGCCATGCTGGGCGCCGGCGGTGATCACCACTTGCTGCCATTGCGCGTCGGGCAATGAATGACGCAACCACTGTGCGCCCGCCTCGCGATGAGCCGGATGACCGCCGTCCGGTGCGTAATCCAGGGCCCGGGCGAAATCCGTGCTTTTGGCCATGCCCACCAGCGCGCCGCGCAGCCAGTACTCCAGGGTCTCGCTGTAGGGCTTGATGATCGACAGATCAAGCAGCTCCGACTGCCCCAGATTCAGCGGCGCGGCACTGTTGCTCGCCGGCAGTTCCAGCTGGCTCTGGCTCAGCACATACGTCCCGCGCCCTACCTCGCCCTGCACCAGACGCCGCCGATGGGCTTCGCTGTACGCCCGGCTGATCGTGCCCGGCGTGACATTCAGGGTGGTGGCCAGCTCCCGCAGGGTCGGCAGGCGATCGCCTTCGTTCAACACGCCGTTACTGATATCGCGCGCCAACGCATCGGCAATCGACAAATACATCGGCTGGCTGAACTCGCTTAGCTGGGGAACCCACATGAATGATCACTGCCCATCGTAGAAATGATGAATATCCGAGCATATCACACGGAGGTTAGGCAACTAATAAATCAACCCAATCGATCAATTGAGTCGATTGACGCCACGATTGAATCGATACGCACCGTGGCGATGAAATAATTGCTAAATAATTTATCGGCTTATTAATCAAATACTTAATCTGCTAATAGCGGAAAAACAGGGACTGATAGCAAAAAAACATCTCGTAACAACCTGGCGGACTATTGAATCAACTCAATTCATTCAAATACACTCATCTCGAATCGAATCAATCGACTCAATTCTCCTGACCACTGCGCGACTCCGCCGCGCCAAGCCGAGACATCATGGACACAATCAGAAAGGACCTATCCCTCTCAGCCGTCATTGCGGGCTTCATTGCCGTGATCATTTCCTATGCCGGCCCGCTCATCATCGTGTTCCAGGCCGCCAAGGAATCGCACCTGCCCAACGACGTGGTGTCATCGTGGATCTGGGCCATTTCCATTGGCAGCGGGATTACCGGTCTGCTGTTGAGCTGGCGTTTGCGGATCCCGGTGATCACGGCGTGGTCGACCCCGGGCGCGGCGTTGCTGGTGTCGATGCTGCCGACCGTCACCCTGCCCCAGGCCATTGGCGCTTATATAGTGGCCTCGCTGATCATTGCCATCGTGGGTCTGTCCGGCGCCTTCGACAAATTGATGAGCCGTCTGCCCAAAGCCATCGCCGCCGCCATGCTCGCGGGCATTCTGTTTCGCTTCGGCGCCGAGCTGTTCACCTCGATCAAGCTGCAGCCGGAGCTGGTGCTGTCGATGATCGCGGCGTACCTGATCTTCAAACGCGTCTCGCCGCGCTACGCCATTCTGTCGGTGCTGATTGTCGGCTGCGCCGTCGCCGCCTCGTTCGGCACCCTCAACAGCGGCTCGATCACCATCGCCGTGGCCCAACCGGTGTTCATCGCCCCGGAATGGAGCTGGCACGCGATCATCAACATCGGCCTGCCGCTGGCACTGGTGACTCTGACCGGCCAATACGTGCCGGGCATGGCGGTGTTGCGCACCTCGGGCTACAACACCCCGGCCCGCTCGATCATTTCGGTCACTGCAATCGGCTCGGTCCTGATGGCGCCGTTCGCCTCCCACGGTTTCAACCTGGCGGCCATCACCGCCGCAATCTGCACCGGCCGCGAAGCCCACGAAGACCGTGACAAGCGCTACATCGCCGGGATCGCCTGCGGGGTGTTCTATATCCTGATGGGCACCTTCGGCGCGACCCTGGCGTCGGTGTTTTCCGCCCTGCCCAAAGAACTGATTGCCTCCCTCGCCGGCCTCGCCCTGTTCGGCGCAATCAGCGCCGGCCTGACTGGCGCCATGGCTGACGAGAAACAGCGCGAAGCCGCCTTGATCACCTTCCTGGTGACGGCTTCCGGCATGAGCTTCCTCGGCCTGGCCGCCGCGTTCTGGGGCTTGATCTTCGGCCTTGTAGCTCACTTCGTGCTGACCTGGACCAGGGAAAGCAAAGCCGCCGCCATTGCCGAGGGCAGCCGTCCATGACCGCTCGTTACGATTTCATTGTGGTGGGCGGCGGCATTGCTGGTGTCTCGGCCGCTTATGAGCTGGCCGCTCATGGCAGCGTCTGCCTGCTCGAACAGGAACAGCAACTGGCCTATCACACCACCGGCCGTTCGGCGGCAATCTCGATGGAAAGCTACGGCAATCAGCAGATCCGCTCGCTGACCTGCGCCTCTCGGCGCTTCTTCGAAAACCCGCCGGAAGGTCTGGCTGAGCACCCACTGTGGGCGCCTCGGGGTGCCTTGATCGTGGCTCAGGCTGCGCGGGTGGACAAACTGGCCACGCGGTTCAATGCGGTACTGGCGCAAGTGCCAAGCGCCAGGTTCCTCGATGCCAAGCAGGTGCTGGAACTGGTGCCCTACCTCGCCGAAGGCGCCTGGAGCGCCGGAATCTACGAGCCCAGCGCCTTCGATCTGGATGTGCACGGTATCCATGGCGCCTACCTCGGCGGCCTGCGCGCCCGGGGCGGCGTGATCAAACGCGAGACCGAAGTGCTGCGCGGTGAAAGACGCGCCGGGCACTGGACCCTGCACACCGCTGACGGCCAGCAACTGCAAGCCGCCATCGTGGTCAACGCGGCCGGTGCCTGGGCCGATGAACTGGCCGAGCGCTGCGGCGTGCCCAAGGTCGGCGTGCGACCGTTGCGGCGTACCGTGCTGGCAGTCGATCCGCAGTGCGATGTGCACCACACGCCGTATCTGGGCACGGTCGACGAAGACATTTTCATCAAGCCCGAGGCCGGACGGCTGATCGTTTCGCCCTGCGACGAAAGCCCTTCTCTGCCCTGCGATGCGTTGCCGGAAGAACTGGATCTGGCGATCACCATGGATCGCCTGCAGAACACCACACGCCTGCGCCCACGCTCGATCATCAATAAATGGGCCGGCCTGCGCACGTTTGTCGCCGACCGCTCGCCGGTGCTCGGCCAGGATCCCGAAGAAGAAAGCTTCATCTGGCTGGCCGCCCTCGGTGGCTACGGCATTCAGGCCGCGCCGGCCATTGCCCGGCTGTGCGCCCACGCTGCGCTGGGTGTCGCCATGCCGGCGGATCTGGCGGCGCTGCAACTCAATTACCAGCACTTTTCCCCGGCTCGCTGCCGCGACGAGGCATTTGCCCGTCTGGCCGTGAAACAGGTTGCCGATTTGCACTAACCCACCACCCACCCAACAAGGATCGTCACCATGCAAACCAACGCTCAAATCCAGTCCGCCGCCAAACCATTCCTGGGCGAAGAGAACGTGATTTTCACCGACAAGGCCCCTCTGCCACTGGGCACCTATTCCCAGGGGATCAAGGTCAGCCACGGCCAGACCATCTACCTGTCGGCCCAGACGCCCGTATCGGCGCTGAACAACGAAGTGTTGGCCAAGGATTTCGAAGGCCAGCTGCGCCAGACCCTCGACAACCTGGCGCAGATGGCCGAGGCCGCCGGTGGCAGCCTGGCGAACGTGGTCAAGGTGACGGCGTTCATCACTGACCTGAGCGAGTTCCCGACCCTGAACCGGGTCATGGAGGAATACTTCACCCCGCCGTATCCGGCCCGCACCACCGCCGGCGCCAGCGCCCTGGCGCGCAATACCCTGGTCGCCATCGACGCCATCATGGTGGTCTGAAACACCGTCTGTCAGCAGTGCCCGCCGGTCCGTTTTTCGGGCCGGCGTCGGCAGGGAATGCACCCGCACAGCGTACTTCCAGGGGATGGCCATGAAGAGTTCGTACAGAGAGTATGTGTTGCAGTGCCTGGTGTGCGACCGCAGCTACCAGCCGCACGAGGTCAGTTATTTCTGCCCTCATTGCAAAGTCGATGGTGCCCTTGACGCGCTTTACGATTACCCGACGCTCAGACGCGAATGGCCCAAAGAAAGCCTGGCCCATCATCAGGCCCGTGGCATGTGGCGCTATGACCGACTGATGCCGTTGAGCTCGACGCAGTTCATTCCGCCGCTACTGGTGGGCAATACGCCGCTGTACGCGCCGACCGACCTGCTCGGCAAAGGCTCGCGGATCAAGGTCTTGATCAAGGATGAATCGCGCCAGCCCACCGGTTCGCTGAAGGATCGCGCCAGCGCCTTGGCCGTGGCTCACGCCATGCAGTCCGGTGCGCGCACCGTGGCGGTGGCCAGCACCGGCAACGCGGCCTCGGCACTGGCCGGAATGAGTGCCAGCCTGGGCCTGCACAACGTGATTTACCTGCCCCGAAGCGCGCCCCGTGAAAAACGCGCGCAGATGCAGGGCTACGGCGCCGAGATCGTGCTGGTCGACGGTCAATACGACGAAGCCTTCGAGCAGTGCCTCAACGCCTGTGAACGCTACGGCTGGTACAACCGCACCACCGGCATCAATTCGTACATGAGCGAAGGCAAGAAAACCGTCGCCTTCGAGATCTGCGAGCAACTGCACTGGCAGGTGCCGGACCTGGTGTTCGTGCCCGTCGGCAATGGCTGCATTCTGGGTTCGGTCTACAAGGGATTCTTCGACCTGCTGCAACTGGGCTGGATCGAGCGCATCCCGCGCCTGATCGGTGTGCAGGCCGAGCAGAGCAACTTCATGTATCGGGCGTGGCGCAGCGATCAGCCGATGCAGCAGACCGAACGCATCGCCCCCACCAGCCTGGCCAGCAGCATCAACGTGGCGCTGCCCCGCGACCGGCTCAAGGCCATGCGCGCGGTGACCGCCAGCGAGGGCGAATTCATCTGCGTCAGCGACGCGAGCATCGTCGCCGCCGCATCGAAGCTTGCCGCCAGCACCGGCGTGTTTCCCGAAGCCGGCGCCGCCAGTGCCTTCGCCGGCCTGCTGAAGTACGCCGAACAACACCCCGACACCGCGCAAACCGCCGTGATCCTGATCACCGGCAGCGGCTTGAAAGACACCTCCATTTTTCTCTCCGACACGGCCGCGAGCCCGTCACGTGTGTTCCCTCATCACGTGCCGGTCACGCTGACCGAAACGCTTGCACAAGGAATCACCGCATGAGCCTGCAAAATTTCGACCCCGCCATTGCCCGCCTGATCGACCGCGAACGCAACCGCCAGGAAACCCACCTGGAACTGATCGCCTCGGAAAACTACGTCAGCGAAGAAGTGCTCCAGGCCCAGGGCTCGCTGCTTACCAACAAGTACGCCGAAGGCTATCCGGGCCGGCGCTATTACGGCGGCTGCAAGGTCGTCGACGAGATCGAAAACCTGGCCATCGAGCGCGCCCGCAAACTGTTCGGTTGCGAGTACGTCAACGTCCAGCCGCACTCCGGTTCACAGGCCAATCAGGCGGTGTTCCTGGCGGTGCTTGAGCCCGGCGACAAGATTCTGGGCATGTCCCTGGCCCACGGCGGGCACCTGACCCACGGCGCCTCGGTGAATTTTTCCGGGAAGTTTTTCCAGGCCTTCACCTACGGGCTGGAGAAGGACAGCGAAACCCTCGACTACGAAGCAATGGAAGCCCTGGCCCGCGAACACCGGCCGAAGATGATCATCGCCGGCGCGTCAGCGTATTCGCGCGTCATCGACTTTCCGCGCTTTCGCAAAATTTGCGATGAAATCGGCGCTTACCTGATGGTCGACATGGCCCACTACGCCGGACTGATCGCGGCGGGCGTGTACCCGTCGCCAGTGGGCATCGCCGACTTCATCACCTCGACCACCCACAAGACCCTGCGCGGCCCGCGCGGCGGCCTGATTCTGGCCAGGGCCGAATACGCCGCCGTGCTCGACAAGACGATCTTCCCGGTTTATCAGGGCGGCCCGCTGATGCACGTGATCGCCGCCAAGGCTGTGGCGTTCAACGAAGCCCTGGGCGACGAGTTCAAGCATTACCAGCAACGGGTGATCAACAACGCCCGGACCATGGCCGATGTGCTGACCCGGCGCGGATTGCGCGTGGTGTCCGGCGGTACCGACTGCCACATGTTCCTGCTCGACCTGCGCGCGATGAACATCACCGGCAAGGACGCCGAAGCCCTGCTGGAAAGCGCCCATATCACGCTGAACAAAAACGCGATCCCCGATGACCCGCAGAAACCGGCGATCACCAGCGGCATCCGCATCGGCACCCCGGCACTGACGACGCGCGGTTTCGGTGAAGCCGAATGCGCCGAGGTGGCCAACCTGATCGCCGACCTGCTGGAGCAACCGGACAATACCGCGCGGGTGGAAAACATCCGCCGCCGGGTGATGCACCTTTGCGAATGCTTTCCGGTGTACCTGCTGACGTGACGAAAACGCCGGCCGCTCAGTTCTTGCACTTGGCCAACACCACCTGACAGGTGTCGGGCGTGCCACCGGAGCGGCCGGCATAACGGATGCAGTTGTTCAGGGATTTCTGCCGGGCGATGTTCAAGGATGAACCCCAGGCCAGCCCGCCCTCGCCCACCGTGGGCAACGCCTTGGCATAACAGCTGTCGCCGACGCCGGACGCGGGATACCGGTTCTTGGCCGCCCGACTGGAACAGCCGGCGGTCAGCACCAGACTGACGGCAATCAGGCTCGACAGGATCCATGACGAGCATTGGCACAGCCGCTTTGTGCTCATCGCGTTTCCTCTGCCGCAAGGCCTTTCATGTGATGGAGGTGCATGTCCCTTTGAGTCTAGTCGTGACGAACCGAAAGCGACTCAACGTTCCGTCGCCTGCCGATACTGACGTGGGGTGAACCCGGTCGATGCCTTGAACTGCCGAGTGAATGCGCTGTGATCGGTGTAGCCGCATTGCAGCGCCACCTCGGTTATGGGCAGCTCGGTGTGCAACAAGCGATGGGCATGTTCCAGCCGCACTTTCTGGATCATCTGCCTCGGTGTCAGGTGGAAGACCCGTTTGCAGTAGCGCTCCAGTTGCGCCACCGAAATACCGGCGATCCGGGTCAGTTCGCCCAAGGTGACACGCCGATTGAAATGCGCGCGGATGTGTTCGTCGACCGCCGCCAGGCGCTGAAACGCCGGGTGGGTTTCGCTGGCCGATTGCAGGTCCACCGAAATCCCCGCGAGGCCGATGATCTCGCCGTCACGGTTGTACAGCGGACGCTTGTGAGTCAGGCACCAGCCCGGTTCGCGACTGCCGTACAGGTGCAGTTCCAGCTGATCCTCCAGCACAAATCCCTCTTCCAGCACCCGCCGATCCTGCTCGGTATAACCCGGCCCCAGTTGCGCCGGAAACACCTGCGCACTGGTTTTGCCGAGTAGCGGTTTCAGGTCTTTCAGCCCACAGCGCTGCACCAGCGTGCGATTGGCCAGGACGTACCGCGCCTGCACATCCTTGATGAAGATCGCCGCGTTCGGAATCACGTCGAGCATCGGCAACAGCGGTGCCACGCCGCCCAGCAGCGCGTCGAGGGTATGCGGCCGATGGCGCTCATCGCCCTGACAGAGGATCGCAAACGCGTTCTGCATGTAAAGGTCTTCCCCGGTGAGTGGATCGGCCTGAAAACGTACCCGCCCGGAGGCGTTCGCGTGCAGATTGCAGCAACGTTTGCGGCGTGTCGAGCGCCGCTGTCTTTCTTCGCAACTGTGCCGATTTCGTCATCCGCAGCTGCGCAAAACATCAATCGCCCGACGCCTGATGAGTTCACTGTTTAGCCGTTCCAGTGACTCACACCTGCCTATCCAATAACTCACAAGAAGGCGATGCCATGTCAGGCCAAGGCAAGTTCAAAAAACAACTTTCATTGATCGACCTCACCTTTATCGGGCTGGGGGCGATCTTCGGTTCCGGCTGGTTGTTCGCGGCCAGTCACGTCTCGGCAATTGCCGGGCCGGCGGGGATTTTTTCCTGGTTGCTGGGCGGGTTCGCCGTGTTGCTGCTGGGCATCGTCTACTGCGAACTGGGCGCGGCATTGCCCCGCGCCGGCGGTGTGGTGCGCTACCCGGTTTACAGCCACGGGCCGCTGCTCGGTTACCTGATGGGTTTCATCACGCTGATCGCGTTTTCCAGTCTGGTGGCGATCGAGGTAGTTGCTTCGCGCCAATACGCGGCGGCCTGGTTTCCGAGCCTGACCAAGGCCGGCAGCGGTGATCCGACCCTGCTCGGCTGGCTGGTGCAGTTCGGCCTGCTCTGCGTGTTCTTCCTGCTCAACTACCGCAGCGTGAAGACCTTCGCCAAAGCCAACAACCTCGTCAGCGTGTTCAAATTCATCGTGCCGCTGCTGGTGATCGGCGTGCTGTTCACCTTCTTCAAACCGGAAAACTTTCAGGTCCAGGGCTTCGCGCCTTTCGGGCTCTCGGGCATCGAGATGGCGGTCTCTGCCGGCGGCGTGATCTTCGCCTACCTCGGCCTGACCCCGATCATCTCGGTGGCCAGCGAAGTGAAAAATCCCCAGCGCACGATTCCGATTGCGCTGATCCTGTCGGTGCTGCTTTCCACCGCGATCTACGTGTTGCTGCAAACGGCCTTCCTCGGCGGCATCCCGACCGAACTGCTCGCCAATGGCTGGGCCGGGGTTTCCAAGGAATTCGCCCTGCCGTACCGCGACATCGCCCTGGCGCTGGGCGTGGGCTGGCTGGCGTATCTGGTGGTGGCGGACGCGGTGATCTCTCCTAGCGGTTGCGGCAACATTTACATGAACGCCACGCCTCGGGTGATCTACGGCTGGGCGCAGACCGGCACCTTTTTCAAGGTCTTCACCCACATCGACGCGAAGTCCGGCATCCCGCGTCCGGCACTGTGGCTGACCTTCGCCCTGTCGGTGTTCTGGACCCTGCCGTTCCCGTCCTGGGAAGCGCTGATCAACGTGGTGTCCGCCGCGCTGGTGCTGAGCTATGCCGTCGCCCCGGTGACCGTCGCCGCGCTGCGCCGCAATGCTCCCGACATGCCGCGCCCGTTCCGGGTCAAGTGCATGGGCGTGCTGGGTCCGGTGTCGTTCATCATCGCTGCACTGATCGTTTACTGGTCGGGCTGGAACACCGTGTCCTGGCTGCTCGGCCTGCAAATCCTGATGTTCGTCGTCTATCTGCTCTGCGGCCGCTTCGTGCCGACCGCCCACCTCAGCCTGTCCCGCCAAGTGCGTTCATCCGCGTGGCTGATCGCCTTCTACGCCGTGACCATCGTCCTGTCGAAACTCGGCACCTTCGGCGGTCTGGGCATCCTCACCCATCCGTTCGACACCCTGGTCGTCGCAGCCTGTGCGATGGGCATTTATTACTGGGGCGCCGCCACCGGCGTGCCGGCGCATCTGCTGCGTCTGGAATCGGAAGAGGATGAAAGCGAAGTCGCTTCGCCGTCACCCGCCTCCGCCGCCAACCCGCGCACTGCCGGCGCTTACTGAAATCACTTAACGGGACCTGTCCATGAAACGAGTACACGTCATTGATTCCCACACCGGCGGCGAACCTACGCGTCTGGTGATGAAAGGTTTTCCCGACTTGCCCGGTCGCACCATGACCGAGAAGCGCGACGCCCTGCGCAACCAGCACGACCAATGGCGCCGCGCCTGTCTGCTGGAGCCGCGCGGCAACGATGTGCTGGTGGGCGCGCTGTATTGCGAGCCGGTGTCGCCGGACGCCACCTGCGGCGTGATCTTCTTCAACAACGCCGGTTACCTCGGCATGTGCGGCCACGGCACCATCGGCCTCGTTGCATCGCTGCAACACCTGGGGCTGATCGCACCGGGTGTGCACAAGATCGACACGCCGGTCGGCCCGGTCAGCGCAACGTTGCATGAAGACGGCGCCGTGACCTTGGGCAACGTGCCCGCCTATCGCTCACGCAAACAGGTGGCGGTGGAAGTGCCGGGATACGGCCGTTTCCTCGGTGACGTGGCCTACGGCGGCAACTGGTTTTTCCTGGTCTCCGAACACGGCCAGACCCTCACAATGGACAACGTCGAAACCCTGATCGACCTCACCTGGAAAATGCTCAAGGCCCTCGAAGACCAAGGCATCCATGGCGAGGACGGCGCGCTCATCGACCACATCGAACTGTTCGCCGATGACGCCGAGGCCGACAGCCGCAACTTCGTCATGTGCCCCGGCAAAGCCTACGACCGCTCCCCTTGCGGCACCGGCACCAGCGCCAAACTCGCGTGCCTGGCCGCCGACGAAAAACTCGCGCCGGGCGAGCGCTGGGTGCAGGCGAGCATCACCGGCAGCCAGTTCGAAGGTTCCTTCGAATGGGAAGACGAGCGCATCCGCCCCTACATCACCGGCCGCGCCCACATGACCGCCGACAGCACGTTGCTGATCGACGAAACAGATCCGTTCGCGTGGGGCATCTGAGCCGCCGCGCTGTTTTTTCAAACCCCTCTGAATGACCGTTCCAAGGAGAACAATAATGAGCGACAACATCTTCACCGGCTGCATGCCCGCCCTGATGACCCCGTGCACCGCCGCGCGCAAACCGGACTTCGATGCGCTGGTGGCCAAGGGGCGCGAGCTGATCGACATCGGCATGAGCGCGGTCGTGTATTGCGGCTCCATGGGTGACTGGCCGCTGCTCACCGAAGCCGAGCGTCAGGAAGGCGTGGCGCGGCTGGTGGCGGCCGGGATTCCGACCATCGTCGGCACCGGCGCGGTCAACACCCGTGAAGCGGTGTCCCACGCGGCCCACGCGGCGAAAGTCGGCGCGCAGGGTTTGATGGTGATTCCTCGGGTGCTGTCCCGTGGTGCTTCGGCGGCGGCGCAAAAAGCCCACTTCGCGGCGATTCTGCAAGCCGCTCCGAACCTGCCGGCAGTGATCTACAACAGCCCTTACTACGGCTTCGCCACCCGCGCCGACCTGTTCTTCGAACTGCGCCGTGAATACCCGAACCTGATCGGCTTCAAGGAATTCGGCGGTGGCGCCGACCTGCGCTACGCCGCTGAAAACATCACCTCCAAGGATGATGCCGTGACCTTGATGGTCGGTGTCGACACCCAGGTCGTGCACGGTTTCGTCAACTGCAACGCCACCGGCGCCATCACCGGCATCGGCAACGCCCTGCCCCGCGAAGTGCTGCAGTTGGTAGCCCTGAGCAAGCAGGCGGCCAAGGGTGACGCCAAGGCCCGACGTCAGGCCCGCGAGCTGGAATCGGCGTTGGCGGTGCTGTCGTCCTTCGATGAGGGCACGGATCTGGTGCTGTATTACAAACACCTGATGGTGCTCAACGGCGACAAGGAATACACCCTGCATTTCAACGAAACCGATGCGCTCAGCGACTCGCAACGCCGTTACGCAGAAGCCCAGTACACGCTGTTCCGTCACTGGTACGAAAACTGGTCGGCGGAACAGAACTTCGCCTGACCTGCCGCTGCGCTCAAGCCCGCCGCCCCCACGGCGGCGGGCCTTATTCGTGACCTGCTTTATTGATAAGGAATGCGCCATGACTCTGACGGGCCAACTGCTGATCGGTCAGCAAACCCTCACCGGCGACCGCGACGTCATCCACGGGATCAATCCCGCCACCAACTCGCCTTTGGAACCGGCCTACGCCGGCGGCTCTGCCGAGCATGTCGAGCAGGCCTGCGCACTGGCCTGGGCGGCGCTCGACCGTTATCGCGAGACAGCGCTCAAGGCGCGGGCCGAATTCATTGAAACCATCGCGGGCGAAATCGAAGCGCTCGGTGATGAACTGATCGACCGCGCCATGGCCGAAACCGGCCTGCCGCGTCCGCGTCTGCTGGGTGAACGGGGCCGCACCTGCCAGCAGCTGCGCTTGTTTGCCCGCACCGTGCGGGCCGGTGAATGGCTGGATGTGCGAGTCGATACAGCGCAACCGCAACGCCAGCCAATGCCGCGTTCGGATCTGCGTCAGCGGCAGATTCCACTGGGCCCGGTGGCCGTGTTTGGCGCGAGCAACTTTCCACTGGCGTTCTCGGTGGCCGGTGGCGATACCGCTTCGGCGCTGGCTGCCGGTTGCCCGGTGATCGTCAAGGCCCACGGCGCCCATCCCGGCACCAGCGAACTGGTTGGCCGTGCAGTGGCGCGGGCGGTCAAGGCCTGTGGTTTGCCGGAAGGTGTGTTCTCGTTGTTGTACGGCTCCGGCCGTGAAGTGGGGATTGCGCTGGTCAGCGATCCACGGATCAAGGCAGTCGGTTTCACCGGTTCGCGCAGTGGCGGCCTCGCGCTGATCAAAGCGGCTCAGGCACGGCCCGAGCCAATTCCGGTGTACGCGGAAATGAGTTCGATCAACCCGGTGTTGCTGTTTCCGGCAGCGTTGCAGAATCGCGCCGAGGCGTTGGCCCAAGGTTTTGTGGCTTCGCTGACATTGGGCGCCGGTCAGTTCTGCACCAATCCTGGTCTGGTCATCGCCCGTAAGAGCCCGGCGCTGGACGCCTTCATTGGCGCCACCACCGAACTGATCCAGCGCAGCCCCGCGCAGACCATGCTGACGCCGGGGATCTTCAACGCCTATGAATCCAGCGTGAATGCCCTCGCGGAAAATGCCCGGGCGCGCATTGCCGCTGTCGGCCAGCGAGCAACGGATCCGAATCAGGGCCAGGCCCATGTATTCGTCACCGAAGCCGCCGATTTCCTCGCCGATCATTCGTTGCAGGCTGAAGCTTTCGGCGCCGCGTCCTTGATCGTGCAATGCGCCAGCGACGCTGAAATCCGTCAGGTGCTCGAACAGCTGGAAGGCCAACTGACCGCCACGCTGCATCTTGATGACGAGGATCTGGAACAGGCTCGCGCATTGCTGCCAACCCTGGAGCGCAAGGCCGGACGCCTGCTGATCAACGGCTGGCCGACCGGCGTCGAAGTTTGCGATGCAATGGTGCATGGCGGGCCGTTCCCGGCCACTTCCGATTCGCGCACCACGTCGGTGGGCACGGCGGCGATCCTGCGTTTCCTGCGCCCGGTCTGCTATCAGGATTTCCCCGACAGCCTGCTGCCGACCGCGCTCAAACACGCCAATCCACTGTCGCTGCGTCGCTTGCTCGATGGCCAAAGGGAAACCGCGAAAAATGCCGAATGACCCGCACGACATCGCCGTGGTCGGCGCCGGCATCATCGGCGTCGCCAGTGCCCTGCGCCTGGCACGTCAGGGCTTGCTGGTGGTGGTGATCGACCCTCACGAACCGGGCCACGGCGCCTCGTTCGGCAACGCCGGGCACCTGGCGACCGAGCAGGTGTTTCCGATTGCCGACCGCTCGATCCTCAAACGTCTGCCGGCCATGCTCATGGACCCGATGGGCCCGCTGCGCCTGGACTGGAAATACCTGCCCCGGGCCCTGCCCTGGTTTGCGCGGCTGTTGCTGAACCTGCGCTCGGCGCCGTTCCAGCGCACCGTCGCCGGGTTACGGGCCCTCAATGAAAGCTCGCTCGACGCTTGGCACCGCTTGCTCAACGACATCCAGCGGCCCGACCTGCTGAAGATGGAAGGTTCGCTGCTGGTGTTCGAACGCCCCGACTCGCGCCCGGCCCTCGAAGCATTGCAGCGACGCATGCAACAGCAACAGGTGCCGGTCGATTGGTGGCAGGCCGGTGCGGTACGCGAGACCGCGCCGCAACTGAGCGAACAGATTCAGGGCGGACTGTTTTTCCCGAACACCGGGCATTTCATCGACCCCTACCGCGTCGTGCGTGAGTTGGTGGAAGCGGCGAAAGCCAGCGGCGTGCAGTTTCTGAAACAGGCGGTTCAGGGTGGGCAATTGCACGAACATGGCGTCAACCTGATGACCGGAACCGGCACCCTGTCCGCTCGCCAGGTGCTGATCGCCTGCGGCGCCCACTCGGCAAAACTCACCGCTGCACTGACTGGCAAAAAAGTCCCGCTGGACACCGAGCGCGGCTATCACCTGATGCTGCCTCACGAACACAACCGACTGCCCTTCCCCGTCACCTCGCTGGAACGCAAATTCATCATGACCCCGATGTCCGAAGGCCTGCGCCTGGCCGGCACCGTCGAATTCGCCGGCCTCGACGCCCCGCCGACCATGGCCCGAGCCTGGCAGTTGCATCGGTTGAGCAAGGGGTTGTTTCGTGATGAGTTGAGTGTCGAGGCAGCCACACCTTGGATGGGGTTTCGGCCGTCACTGCCGGATTCGTTGCCGGTGATCGATCGGGTGTGTGACGGGAAGGTGTTGCTTGCGTTTGGGCATCAGCACCTGGGGCTGACGCAGGCGGCGGTGACGGCGGAGATAGTTGGGGGGATGGCCTTGCCATCGATGCAGGACACGACTCGTATTCTTCCGTCGAGCGAGCCTTATCGGCTGGATCGCTTTTGAGTGGCCGTCTATCTGGCGCCCTGCTGATATTCACGGGGCGTACACCCGAACTCTCGGCGAAACACCGTGTGCAGATACTGCGCGGATTTGAAGCCGCACGTGCGGGCAACGTCCGCAATCGCCGTGTCGGTTTTTTCCAGCCCGCGAGTGGCCGCCGCCAGTTTGAAACGCAGAATCTCGTCATGCACGCTGCAACCACGCACCGCGCGAAAGTGCGACTCCAGCGAGGAACGCGACACGCCGACATAAGCCGCCACTTGCGCGGTCTTGATGCCCTGGCAGGCATATTGGCGGATGAACAGCAGCGCCTGCATGACGTAAGGATTGCCCAAAGGTTGATGCAAGCTCGACACCTGCACGTTGATCGCTTCAGGCGGGATCAGGAAATGCGCACCCGTTGACGGTTTGCCATGCAGCATCTGGTGCAGCAGTTGCGCGGCGGTGCGGCCCATGGTTTCGGTGCCCTGGATCACCGAACTCAGCGGGACCCGGGTCAGGCTGCGGGTCAGCGGGTCGTTGTCGATGCCGATCAACGCCACCTGCTCCGGAACCGCGATTCCGGCGGTCAGGCAAGCTTGCAGCAACTGCCGGGCGCGGGCGTCACTGACCGCGATGATGCCAATCGGCTTGGGCAGGCTCTGAAGCCAGGCGATCAGTTGTTCGACGGCGCTGTCCCACAGCGGCGCGCTGGTCCCCATGCCGCGATAGACCTCGGCGTGCAAGCCGTCCCGCTGCATCAATTTTAGAAAAGCCTTTTCGCGCTCCTGGGCCCATCGGTTCGCCTGCGCTTCGGGCAGGCTGAAGCAGGCAAACCGTTGCAGCCCGGCCTCGATCAGGTGCTCATAAGCCATAGTGATCAGCGCGTTGTTGTCGGTCGCGACGTACGGGATGCCTTTGGGATAGGCCCGCTCATCCTGATAAGAACCGCCCACCGCCACCACGGGCATCTTGATGTCGGCCAGCGCCTCGCCAATCAGCGGATCGTCGAAGTCGGCGATGATCCCGTCACCTTGCCAACGCTCGATGCCTTTCAAGCGGCAGAGAAAATCCTCTTCCAGGAACAGATCCCAGGACGCGCGCGTGCTGCTCAGGTAGTTGCCGATGCCGCTGATGATGCCGCGGTCATAGATCTTGCTCCCGTTGAACAACAGGGCGATGCGGTGAACAGGCGGTACGGTTTTCATTGTTTTTATGCTTGTTCCGGGCCCCTTGCCGTAGAGGCGGTCTGCACAGACTAGGCGCGCAGAGGGCGAATCTCAATACGCAAAATCGCACTCCGTGTTGGTGATTTTCGTAATCGGCAGGCACGGGGCCGTTGCTAGTATCGGGACACGCCCCAAGAACAACAACCGAGAACAACAACCAAGAACAACAAGGACATTGCCAATGCCGTACTTCCCCGATGTCGACCGGATTCGCTACGAAGGTCCTGCCAGCGATTCTCCCCTTGCCTTCCGTCACTACGACGCCGACAAGATCATCCTCGGCAAGCCGATGCGCGAACACCTGCGCATGGCCGCCTGTTATTGGCACACCTTTGTCTGGCCGGGCTCCGACGTGTTCGGTGCAGGGACGTTCAAGCGCCCGTGGCAACACGCCGGTGACCCGATGGAGCTGGCCATCGGCAAGGCGGAGGCCGCGTTCGAGTTTTTCTCCAAGCTGGGTATCGACTACTACTGCTTTCACGACACGGATGTCGCCCCCGAAGGCCACTCGCTGAAGGAGTACCGCAACCACTTCGCCCAAATGGTCGATCACCTGGAACGCCATCAGGAAGAAAGCGGAATCAAGCTACTGTGGGGCACCGCCAACTGTTTCAGCAATCCGCGCTTTGCCGCCGGTGCCGCCAGCAACCCGGATCCTGAAGTGTTCGCCTGCGCCGCCGCCCAGGTCTTCAGCGCCATGAACGCGACTCAACGCCTCAAGGGCTCCAACTATGTGTTGTGGGGCGGTCGCGAAGGTTACGAAACCCTGCTCAACACCGACTTGAAACGCGAGCGCGAACAACTGGGTCGCTTCATGCGCATGGTGGTCGAGCACAAGTACAAAATCGGCTTCAAAGGTGACCTGCTGATCGAACCCAAACCGCAGGAGCCAACCAAGCACCAGTACGATTACGACAGCGCCACGGTGTTCGGTTTTCTCCAGCAGTTCGGTCTGGAAAAGGAAATCAAGGTCAACATCGAGGCCAACCACGCGACCCTGGCCGGCCATAGTTTTCATCACGAAGTGGCGACGGCCGTCTCGCTGGGGATTTTCGGCAGCATCGACGCCAACCGGGGCGATCCGCAAAACGGCTGGGACACCGATCAGTTCCCCAACAGCGTCGAGGAAATGACCCTCGTCACTTATGAAATCCTCAAGGCCGGCGGGTTCGGCAATGGCGGATTCAACTTCGACTCCAAGGTGCGCCGCCAGAGCCTCGATGAGACCGATCTGTTTCACGGTCACGTCGGCGCCATGGACGTACTCGCCCTGTCACTCGAGCGGGCCGCCGCCATGGTCCAGAACGATCAGCTTCAGCGGCTCAAGGACCAACGCTACGCCGGTTGGCAGCAGCCGTTCGGCCAGGCGGTTCTGGAAGGTGAGTTCAATCTCCAGTCACTGGCCGAGCACGCCTTCACCAACGAACTGAATCCGCAGGCCGTCAGCGGCCGGCAGGAAATGCTCGAAAACGTCGTCAACCGTTTCATCTATCGCTGATCGCCAACGAGGACTGCGGGCGCTGTGACATTTGCGCGACAAATCTGTAGTCCGTTGCGTCAGCTGATTCTCTACAGTTCCACCAGCCCGATATTCATCGTCAGGCCGTGTCTTTCAAACAAAAATAAAAGGACGCACCACCATGAAGAACGTAAAACGCACGCTGTTTGCCGGCGCCTTGGCGTTGCTTTCGCTGCCGGTTATGGCCGACGCTGCCCACCCGAAAATCGGTTTCTCTATTGACGACCTGCGGCTGGAACGCTGGTCCCGTGACCGCGATTACTTCGTTGCAGCGGCGGAAAAAATGGACGCCAAGGTCTTCGTGCAGTCGGCGGATGCCAACGAGCAGAAGCAGATTTCGCAAATCGAAAACCTCATTTCCCGTGGCGTCGATGTCATCGTCATTGTGCCGTTCAACGCTACCGTGCTGACCAATGCGGTGGCCGAAGCGAAGAAAGCCGGGATCAAGGTCGTGTCCTATGACCGCCTGATACTCAACGCCGATATCGACGCCTACATCTCCTTCGATAACGAAAAGGTCGGCGAAATGCAGGCCAGCGGCGTGCTGCACGCAGCGCCCAAGGGCAATTACTTCCTGCTGGGTGGCGCGCCCACCGACAACAACGCGAAAGTCCTGCGCGAAGGTCAGATGAAAGTGCTGCAACCGGCCATCGACAAGGGGGACATCAAGATCGTCGGCCAGCAATGGGTGAAGGAATGGAACCCTACCGAGGCGCTGAGCATTGTTGAAAACGCCTTGACCCGCAACGACAACAAAATCGACGGCATCGTCGCCTCCAACGACGCCACGGCCGGCGGCGCCATTCAGGCTCTGGCCGCTCAGCAACTGGCCGGCAAGGTGCCGATCTCCGGACAGGACGCGGACCTGGCAGCGGTCAAGCGGGTGATCTCCGGCACTCAAACCATGACGGTCTACAAACCGCTGAAACTGATTGCCTCCGAAGCCGCCAAACTCTCGGTGCAACTGGCGCGCAACGAGAAACCCGCCTACAGCTCGCAGTACGACAACGGCAGCAAAAAAGTCGACACCATCCTGCTCACCCCGACTCCGTTGACCAAGGACAACATCGACCTGCTGGAACAGGACGGCTTCTATACCAAGGCGCAGCTCGCCGGAAAGTGACACTCAGTGAGTGATGCCCCCGCAGGCGTTCTGCGCCTGCGGGATCAGTCCAGTATCTGTCGCTTATGAGTCTCTGCCATGTCCGACTTTCTGCTGCAAATGAACGGCATCGTCAAAACCTTCGGCGGTGTCAAAGCGCTCAACGGCATCGACCTCAAGGTCCGGCCGGGCGAGTGCGTCGGGCTGTGCGGCGAGAATGGCGCCGGCAAGTCCACGCTGATGAAAATCCTGTCTGCGGTTTATCCCCATGGCACCTGGGACGGTGAAATCCTGTGGGACGGTCAACCGCTCAAGGCGCAATCGATCAGCGAAACAGAAGCCGCCGGCATCGTCATCATTCACCAGGAACTCACGCTGGTTCCCGACCTCTCGGTGGCCGAAAACATCTTCATGGGCCATGAGCTGACGCTGCCGGGTGGGCGGATGAATTACCCGGCGATGATCCACCGCGCCGAAGCCCTGATGCGTGAACTGAAAGTGCCGGACATGAACGTGTCACTGCCGGTTTCGCAGTACGGCGGCGGTTATCAGCAACTGGTGGAAATCGCCAAGGCCCTGAACAAACAGGCGCGCCTGCTGATCCTCGACGAGCCGTCATCAGCCCTGACCCGTTCGGAAATCGAGGTGTTGCTGGACATCATCCGCGACCTCAAGGCCAAGGGTGTTGCCTGCGTTTACATCTCGCACAAGCTCGATGAAGTGGCCGCTGTCTGTGACACCATTTCGGTCATCCGCGACGGAAAACACATCGCCACGACCGCCATGGAGAACATGGATATTCCACAGATCATCACCCAGATGGTCGGCCGGGAAATGAGCAACCTCTACCCCACCGAACCACACGACATCGGCGAGGTGATTTTCGAGGCGCGCCACATCACGTGCTACGACGTCGACAACCCCAAACGCAAACGGGTCGACGACATTTCGTTCAGCCTCAAACGCGGGGAAATCCTCGGCATCGCCGGGCTGGTCGGTGCTGGTCGCACGGAGCTTGTGACCGCGCTGTTCGGCGCCTACCCCGGTCGCCACGAAGGTGAAGTCTGGCTGGACGGTCACCCCATAGACACCCGCACGCCGCTCAAATCAATTCGCGCCGGCGTGTGCCTGGTGCCTGAAGACCGCAAGCGTCAGGGGATCATTCCCGACCTGGGTGTCGGCCAGAACATCACCCTGGCCGTGCTGGACAGCTTCTCGAAGCTGACCCGCATCGACGCCGAAGCCGAACTGGGCAGCATCGATCGGGAAATTTCGCGCCTGCACCTGAAGACCGCGAGCCCGTTCCTGCCGATCACCAGCCTGTCCGGAGGCAATCAACAGAAAGCCGTGTTGGCGAAGATGCTGCTGACCAGGCCCCGGGTGCTGATTCTCGACGAGCCGACCCGAGGGGTGGATGTCGGCGCGAAGTACGAGATTTACAAACTGATGGGGATGCTGGCCGCCGAAGGCGTGTCGATCATCATGGTGTCTTCGGAGCTGGCCGAAGTGCTCGGCGTTTCCGACCGCGTACTGGTGATCGGCGAAGGCCGGTTGCAGGGCGATTTCCTCAACCATGAACTCACCCAGGAACAGGTGCTCGCGGCGGCACTCAGCCAGCCTGACAGCCATAACAATAAAGATCGGAAATCCGCGTAAATGAATCAGGTCAAACAACTTTTCACCCGCTACAAGATGCTCGCACTGGTGTTTGCCGTGGCGCTGATCTGGCTGTTCTTCAGCTGGCAGACCGAGGGCGGATTCCTGACACCGCGCAACCTCTCCAACCTGCTGCGCCAGATGTCCATCACCGGGATCCTCGCCTGCGGAATGGTGCTGGTCATCATCAGCGGCGAGATCGATCTGTCGGTCGGCTCATTGCTGGGCCTGCTCGGTGGCGTGGCAGCCATTCTCGATGTTGTCTATCACATACCGCTGCTGGCGAACCTGAGCCTTGTGGTGGTGTGCGGATTGCTGATCGGCCTCGCCAACGGTTATATGGCTGCATACCTGCGCATTCCGTCATTCATCGTGGGGCTGGGGGGCATGCTGGCTTTCCGGGGGATTTTGCTGGGAATCACCGGCGGCACCACCATCGCTCCGGTGTCGCCGGAACTCGTCTACATTGGCCAGGGTTATCTGCCACATGCGATCGGCGCGGGCCTGGGCGTCCTGCTGTTCGCACTGACGTTGTTCCTGACCTGGAAACAGCGGCGCAATCGCGCCCTTCACGGCCTCGCGGCGCACTCACTGGTCCGTGACGTGGCACGCGTTTTGTTGATCGGCGCGGTGCTGGCCGGGTTTGTCCAGACGCTCAACAGCTATGACGGGATTCCCGTGCCGGTCCTGCTCCTGCTGATCCTGCTGGGCGGATTCAGCTACGTGACCAGCCAGACCGTGTTCGGCCGACGTGTCTATTCGGTGGGCAGCAACATGGAAGCGACGCGCCTGTCCGGTATCAATGTGCAGGCCGTGAAACTCTGGATTTTCGGAATCATGGGCGTGATGTGCGCCCTCGCCGGCGTGGTCAACACTGCGCGCCTGGCCGCCGGCTCGCCCTCGGCCGGCAGCATGGGCGAACTCGACGCCATCGCCGCCTGCTTCATCGGTGGCACCTCGATGCGCGGCGGTTCCGGCACGGTCTATGGCGCCCTCCTCGGCGCCCTGGTCATCACCAGCCTGGACAACGGCATGTCCATGCTCGACGTCGACAGTTACTGGCAGATGATCGTCAAGGGCAGCATTCTGGTGTTAGCGGTTTGGGTGGATGTGAGTACGCGGACCGGGCGGCGTTGATCGGGTGGTATCTACCCGAACGCCCCCCGCACGAAATCGATAAAGCTCCGCAGTTTGGGTGTCAGCCTCGGATCCGGCGCATACAAAAGATTCATCGGCGAAACCGGCACCTTGTACTGCGGCAGCAAACTCACCAGCGTCCCGCTTCGCAGCGAATCCTTGACCAGCTCCAGCGGCAACATCACCACCCCCAGCCCCGCCACGGCCCCGGACAGTAGCGGATCGCCCTGATTAATCGTCAATCGGCTTTTAATCGGCACGTCGATGCAGCCTTCCGGGCCTTCGAATCGCAGGTGTGAGCGGCCGTCCGAATAGGCGAACGCCAGGCATTCGTGTTCCTGAAGATCCCAAGGTGTCGTGATCGGTGGGCGGCGTGCGAGGTAGGACGGCGCTGCGCACAGCACCATTTGATAGGGCATCAGCGGCAGTGCCTTCAGGCTGCAGTCGGCGAGTTCGCCGATGCGGAATACCGCGTCGTAGCCGCCGTCCACCAGGTCGACCAGTTCGTTCGACAGCGTCAGATCCACCGATACCTGCGGATAACGAACCATGTACTCCAGCAGCTTCGGCGACAGCGAGCTGACGCCGAACGTGACGGGCGCATTGATCCGCAACCGACCGCTGGGCACGCCCCGGGTCACGGCGGCCATTTCTTCGGCGGCGTCCATGTCGGCGAGAATCAGCTTCGCCCGCTGATAGAACGTGCGGCCGAAATCCGTGAGGCTCTGCTTGCGGGTGGTGCGGTTGAGCAGCGAAACGCCCAGATGCTGCTCGAGCATTTTCACCTGTTTGCCGACCATTTGCGGGGACAGGTTAAGTTCGTCCGCCACCGCGCTGAAGGAGCCCAGCTCCACCGCTTTGACGAAGGTGGCCATGAGTGTGAGGCGATCCATTGGAAACTCGTTGTTTCTAGTGTTGCGCCATCCTAGGCCTTTATCCGGAGCAGGCCAAAGCCTAAATTGGCGTCCATGGCACCGGATCACGCCGGTGCAAATTCATCGATAACCGAGGAAATACAGATGGCACGCATTGTCAGGATTCATGAATACGGTGACGCGAGCGTCCTGAAACTGGAAAACGTCGACGTCCCGGCACCCGCTGCGGACGAAGTGCAGATCGAGGTCAAAGCCTTTGGCCTGAATCGCGCCGAAGTAATGTTCCGCAACCATGCCTATCTACAGGAAGCGGAGTTTCCCAGCCGCCTCGGCTACGAAGCCGCCGGCGTGGTGGTCGCAGTCGGCGCCAACGCCAGCGAGTTCAAGATCGGTGATGCCGTCAGCCTGATTCCGCCGCTGGACATCGCACGCTGGGGCACCTACGGCGAACTGGCCAACGTGCCCGCCCACCTCACCGTCAAACACCCACAGAACCTGTCGTTTGAACAAGCGGCGGCGTCCTGGATGCAATACGTCACCGCGTGGGGTGCGCTGGTCGAACAGGCCAAACTGCAAAAGGACGATTTCGTGATCGTCACTGCCGCCTCCAGCAGCGTCGGCCTGGCAGCTTTCCAGCTCGCCAAAATGGTCGGCGCCACCTCGATTGCCGTCACTCGAACCCGCGCCAAGAAACAGGCCTTGCTCGACGCCGGCGCGGCGCACGTGATCGTCAGCGACGAAGAAGACATGGTTGCAGCGGTCATGGCGCTGACCGACGGCAAAGGCGCCCGGGTGGTGTTCGATCCGGTGGGTGGCCCGTCGTTCGAACCGCTGACCCAAAGCATGGCGCGCGGCGGCATCCTGCTGGAGTACGGCGCACTGAGCCCGGAGCCGACACCATTCCCGCTGTTCACCGTGCTCGGCAAATGCCTGACCCTCAAGGGTTACCTCTACACAGAGATCGTCTCCGACCCGGCCATCCTGGCGCGCGCCAAGGCTTTCATCGGCGAAGGGCTGGCATCGGGTGCGCTGCAACCGATCATTGCCCGGACATTTGCCCTGGATGATATTCAGGAAGCGCATCGCTTTCTGGAGGCCAATCAGCAGGTCGGGAAGATTGTCGTCACGGTTTGAGGTGACGAGTCCCCTGCGCTTCTGTTTGCGGTAGAAACGACGAAAGCCTGCTTTTTTCAAAGCAGGCTTTCGTCTATTTGTAAGCATTGGTTTTTGGATGGCTGCGAGCTTGCGTAGCCGTTCATCAGGCTGTGGCTGTTCGGGACGCGCCGGCTGGAAAATCTGCGGAAGCGGCGTCATGCTATGCTCAGAGCAAGTGAACAAGGGCTTTCATAATGACTAAACCAGCCACTGACAGCGTCGCAACCGAGGTTCGTCGGCTTGCCAAGGCACATCACGTTACCGCAGACCGTGACAGCATGAGCTGCATGGCGGTTACCATCACTCGTCTGGCAGGAGATGTAGTTGAATTGGACGGTGTTGAGCAATTGCTCGTCAACCTCAAAAAGAAAGGTGTGCTGAACAAGTCCGAAATCATGTCGTACCAAGGACGCTACCTTGAGGAAAAGAGGCGTTCGAAAAAGAAGCTTAGTGCATGATATTTGATCCTTTCGGCGATTTCGAAACAGCGGGTTACCTTCAAAACTCGCTCAAGCTCAAAGACCCCACTGAAGTAAAAGAGTCCGAGCATCTCGCCTTCGAAGCGAGTATCGAAGACGCTCTGGCCTATCTGGCAAAGAGAAAAACCATCGATTTCAAATCCGTTCTAAAGACACATGAAATCCTGTTCTCCGGTTTCTATCCCTGGGCGGGAAAAGACAGGAACGAACTCGTCCCCCACCTCGCTGTTTTCAAGGGATCAAAAGAAGATCCTCACCACACAGTCTTTGAACGTCCCGACCTCATTAAAAGGTCCGTCGAGTACGCTCTTGAACTTGCAGCAAACAAGAAACGCTTCAGAGATCGTCCAGGGGAAGTGATGGGGCAGCTCGCCTCTGCTCACCCGTTTCTGGATGGCAATGGCCGCACAATACTGCTCGTGTACATGGAGCTGTGCTATCGGACGAGGTTTGCCATCGATTGGTCAGAAACCAACAAGGACGAGTATCTCCGCGCACTCAGTAATGAAATTCAAGATCCGTTCAAAGGGCATCTCGACACCTACCTGTTACCGTTCGTCATCGACATCTCCAGCCGTGACGAATGGCCGGAGATGATCGGCGGCATAAAAGGATTGGATGGTCTGGACAAAGAAGGCATTACGTACGGGAGCCTTGACGACCCAGAAATTCAGCAGCTCTATAAAACCTATAGGGCTCAGCCAATCGAATGACGGGCGCGTCCGGAGTAACGCAATAAAAACGAAAGCCTGCTTTTTTCAAAGCAGGCTTTCGTCTATCCGGCATCCGGTTATTTCTGATGCGCCGTCAGCGCTGCATAACCGTTCATCAAGTTGCGGTAGTTCGGGATGCGCTGGGACAGCAGGTTGCCCAGGCCTTCGATGTCGTTGCGCCAGTCGCGGTGCAGTTCGCAGGCTACCGAGAACCAGTTCATCATCTGCGCGCCGGCCTGGGTCATACGGTTCCACGCGGCTTGTTGCACGGTGGTGTTGAAGGTGCCGGAGGCGTCGGTCACCACGAACACGTCAAACCCTTCCGCCAGCGCCGACAGGGTCGGGAACGCTACGCACACGTCGGTCACGACACCGGCAATGATGATCTGCTTGCGGCCGGTGGCCTTGATCGCCTTGACGAAGTCTTCGTTGTCCCAAGCGTTGATCTGGCCTGGGCGGGCGATGTACGGCGCGTCCGGGAACATTTCCTTGAGCTCCGGCACCAGCGGGCCGTTCGGGCCTTGTTCGAAGCTGGTGGTGAGGATGGTCGGCAACTCGAAGAATTTGGCCAGATCAGCCAGCGCCAGTACGTTGTTCTTGAACTCGTTTGGCGAGAAGTCCTGAACCAGAGAAATCAGACCGGTCTGGTGGTCGACCAGCAGAACTACGGCGTCGTCTTTGTTCAGGCGGTTGTAGGTTGGAGTGCTCATGTTTGAATCCCTTTTTAGTTGTGGAAGTGCGTTTGCGTTCAAGATGGGCACAGATTACTGACTCGCCTGAAAGCGATAAATCGGCTGAAAAGCGTTTCACCGTCAACTCAAAACGGACAATCCACTCAAACTGCCAGGCAGTTCACACAGCCACCCCAACCTTCGCGCCTATCCTTGTCATAATGCTGACCCGCTCAGAACGACGACCTCCAGGGAAATGTTGATGCCCGGACGCAATACGCAAGCGCCCACTCCAGATGAAACACCGCGCGCGCCCCGCAAAGGCGTGAAGGCCGGCTCGACCTTTCGGCTGACCGTCAGTTTCATGCTGATGGTGGTCGTGGCCTTTCTGGCGGTAGAGAGCTGGCGGACGTGGCGTGACTATCGTTCGGTCTTCGCTTCCGCGCGTGACTCGGTAACCAACCTCGCCCGCGCCACGGCGCAACATGCCGAGGACACCATCCGCCAGGTCGATGTGCTGACTGCGGGGCTGGCAGAGCGGGTCGAAGGCGATGGGCTGCAAAACCTGGATGTGGCACGGATTCACAAGCTGCTCATCCAGCAATCGAAAATCATGCCGCAGTTGCACGGCCTGTTCATCTACGGCCCGGACGGCCATTGGATCGTGACCGACAAGGAGGTCACGCCCGAGACCGCCAACAACGCCGACCGCGACTATTTCCAGTACCACCGCACCCATGAAGACCGGCGCGTGCGCATCGGTCAGGTGGTGGAAAGCCGTTCCACCCATGACCTGATCATTCCGATCTCGCGGCGTTTGAATAACCCCGACGGCTCGTTCGCCGGCGTACTGCTGGGGACGGTCAAGGTCAGTTATTTCGTCGACTATTACGGTGACTTCCGCATCGATGACAAAGGCGCGCTGGTGCTGGCGATGCGCGACGGCACGATTCTCGTGCGCCGGCCGTTCATTGCCTCGGTGGTCGGCAAAAGCCTGGCGAACAGCGAGATCTTCAAGACCTACCTGCCCAGCTCCAATCAGGGCATCGCCCAGATCAGGGCCGTGGTCGACGACACCGAGCGCCTTTACGGCTATCGCGCCCTGACCACCTACCCGCTGGTGGTCGAGGCCGGTTTATCCCGGGACTCCATCATTGCGCCGTGGCGCCAGGACCTGCTGAAAAACGGCTTCGTGCTGGTGTTCCTGATTCTGGTGCTGGCCTGTTTCGGGCTCATCGTGCTGAGCCAATTGCGCCAGCGGATCGCGATGGAACGGGAGATCCGCTCCGCGCACAAAACCATGCGCGACATGGCGCTGACTGACAGCCTCACTGGTCTGGGCAACCGCCGTCGTCTGGACGCCGCACTGGCGGACGAGATTCGTTTGGCCCGGCGTCAAGGTTCGTCACTGTCGTTGATCATGCTCGATGTCGACTACTTCAAGCGCTACAACGACCAGTACGGCCACGCCGCCGGCGATGACTGCCTGATCGCGGTCGGCGACGGCATCCGCAAAGCGGTCAAGCGGCCTTCGGATCTGGCCGTGCGCTACGGCGGCGAGGAGTTCACCGTGCTGCTGCCCAACACCGACAGCGCCGGGGCGATTCAGGTGGCAGAAGATATTCTGCAGACCATTCGTTCGCTGGAGCTTGAACATGCCGGGCATCCGCTGGGCTATGTCACTGCGAGTGCGGGGATCACCACGCGATATCCGGTGGACGATGCGGTGACCCCGGCCAGTTTGCTCAAGTCCGCCGATACTTGTCTGTATCAGGCCAAGCAGCAAGGGCGGAATCGCTGGTGTTCAGCGCAGGCATCCCGGCAAATCCAGCCGATTGCGGCGATGCCGCGCACGGATCGCTGAGTGCAATTACAAGGAGTTGGGATCATCAACGCACGCTATTTCAAAGGGGCGGGAAAGCCCCCGGCGCATCTGGCTTCGATCAGTTACGAAGGTGCTGAATCGGGAAGCTTGGTACTCACCGACAACACCGGCGCGACGCATCGGCAGCCCTTCACTTCTCACGCTGCGTTGCTTTCAATGCTGGGTCGCCTGATGCATGAACGCGTGCCCTTTGCGGTGGGCGGCATGTGTCCGGGGCCGGCGGATCAAGTGGCGTTGTTGATTGAGCAAGGAGAACTTGAGGGGGATTGGGTCGAGCTGTCGTGGTCGGGCGCGCAGGAGTGGACGCTGCGCGAGATCAAGGCCTCAACGAGCGAATGGGAGATACAGGCTGCTCCCGATTTGATCGTTAATACATCATTCGATCCGGGCCAATTCCAGCGTCCTTCACGCACATAAGCAGCGTCCTACAGCAGCCGTCCCTCACGCCTGATTACGTGGGCACCCTCGCCTTCGATACCGTCTTCTGCCTGATCCGGACAGAACACAGACGATGCGAAGAAAAGGCAAAGGTACCGAACTCCGAAACCAAACGCTCAAATCAGAAGCCCGCAAACTTGCGCATGAAACACTTTCCATGGATCCAGGAGCTCTGGCAGCCGGGATTGATGCTCGGTTGCTCAGGATCGACCCGATCACGCCCTTGGCAATCAACGCATATCATCAGTGGAGCGGGCCCATTGGGTACCCATGGGATGATGTACTTGAGTGGAAAACAAAAGATGCAAAAGGTCTGGACTTGGCTTTCTGGTACGAAGATGAGCTGTGCGGTTTGTGCTATGCAACGCCACGAAAAAGCACAATCTGCATAAAAATCGTTCTTTTGCAGGGTCACACCAGCAAGGCCCATACCCTGCGAGGCTGGATCGCACCAATGGCACTACTGACAACAGAGTTCTATGCCCGAAAGCTGGGATGTACCGAAATTGAAGTACAAGAACCTGACTCAGGTGCTATCTCCTACTACCAAACGCTTGGATTTTATTTTGACACGACTGACCGCCTTGTCTTTCCACTGGACCACCCATAAGATCGACTCAAGCAACCTGGCACGAGAGGTGTCCATGAAACACAAGAAGCCAAAAGCCCAACCAGCGCTTGCTTCCAGACTTCGTGCCGAAGAACCCGGTTTGCCCATCAGGGTTTCCGCCAGTCAGCGGCATTTTTTGAAAGTAGCCGCAACGTGTGGCAAAGAAATGGAGCCTGATGGTTGGCTCGCCGGTGGCAGAACCTGAATCCCGCTTTGAAAAAACCGCCTGATTGGCGGTTTTTTTTTCGCTTCAATATTGGCTTGCCCGGCGGCGGGCGCTCCAAAGACAGTGGCGTGAAGCAAAAGCAAGAGAACACCGTACACCCGCGCTTCACGATTTATTTACCGGCTCAACCTTGGAATCGGCCCACACTCCCTCATATCAAGGAACATCTGCGACCCATTCGAGAGGAAGGACATGCCATGACCACTCAAACCGAAACTGCGATTCTCGCCGGCGGCTGCTTCTGGGGCATGCAGGACCTGCTGCGCCGCTACCCCGGCGTGCTGCAGACGCGGGTCGGTTATTCCGGCGGTGACGTGCCAAACGCCACTTACCGCAACCATGGCAATCACGCCGAGGCCATCGAAATCGTCTTCGACCCTGCCGTGATCAGCTATCGGCAGATCCTCGAGTTTTTCTTTCAGATCCACGATCCGAGCACGCCTAACCGCCAGGGCAACGACCTCGGTCCGAGCTATCGTTCGGCGATCTATTACCTGAACGAGCAGCAACGCGATATCGCCGAAGACACTGCGGCTGATGTCGAAGCATCAGGCCTGTGGCCAGGCCGGGTGGTCACCGAAATTGAACCGGCCGGGCCATTCTGGGAAGCGGAGCCGGAGCATCAGGATTACCTCGAGCGCATTCCGAATGGCTACACCTGCCACTTCATTCGCCCGAACTGGAAGCTGCCGAAACGCGGTTGAGGTGCAGCGGGATCAGGCGCAACGCGGTGTTCATCGCGTTGCGCCTGATCCCTTTCTTTGGTGCGGCCTTACGATCGAATAGCGCCCATGCCCTCCACTCTCCTCAGCCTCGTCACCTGGCTTGCCCTTGTAGCGCCCGCCCAGGCCGACACCTGCCCCGCCGGCGAAAAACAAGTATGCCTCGACAGCTGCATTTGCCTGCCGGACCCGGGGCGCCTGTCTGAAGACCTGTTCCGGATCGCGGCCCCAGCTTTGGCAATGGGATTGACCCAGGCCCGCGCCGAAGCCGCCAGCACCGACATCAAACCGATTCCCCCGCACATCCGGGAGCAACTGCTGCGCTGGTATGACCCCGGTGTCCTCGATGCCGTGCACTACAAAATCACCGACGACGGCCAATACAACGCCGCCACGGCCATCCTGCAAAACCCGGATGTCGGTGCAGTGACGCTGATCGACATCATCCTGTTCCGAGACGCTGAGACCGCAGAGCAGAACGTGGCGCTTTGGGCGCACGAACTGAAGCACGTGCAGCAGTTTCAGGAATGGGGAGTCGACGGTTTTGCTCAGCGCTACACGCAGGATTTCAATGCGGTCGAGGCACCAGCCTATGCGATTCAGGGCGAGGTCAGGCGATGGTTGCGAGCAGGTGCTGAAAAATGATCGAGCATTCTCTGGTCAAAGCGCCTTGCGCATGAACACCCGGGCAAACCCATCTTCAGTGGCGCGATGGGTTTCGAGATAGCCGAGTTTTTTGTAGATCTCGATGTTTTCGGTCATCCGTTCATGGGTGTACAACCGCACCGCTGCCAGCCCCTTGCCACGTGCGTGTTCTTCGCAGAACGCCATCAGCACTTTTCCCAGGCCCTTGCCTTTGTGCCGAGCTGAAACGGCGACGTTGACCAGAAGCAGCTCGGTGTCTTCAGGGCTCATCACCAGCACGCCGACAACCTCGTCACGGTCGGTCAGGACAAACGTCTCGTTGTCCTGCAGCACCTGCCGGTAATCCTCCAGCATCGGCGCAGGTTTCTTGCCGATTCTGGCGATGTACGGGGTGTAGGCCTCAGTGACGAGTGCGGTGATGCACTCGGCATCCTGAGGTAGAGCGCGGCGGATGGTCTGCACGATGGGGCTCCGATCGAATGTCAGGCGTGCTGGCGATAGTCCCACAGTTCACGCCTGCGACACACCTAGGCCTCGCCCGCCGAAACCGCCGCCCTCGCCTGCCCATGCTGCCGCGTGGTCACCAGCCCGATAAAGGAAATCGCAAGCGCCAGGCCAATGGTCGACGTCACTTCCAGACGATGTTCAGGCGTCACCATCATCACCGCCAGCGCGGCGCAGATGAACGCGATCACCAGCCACGTCAGCCATGGAAACAGCCACATACGAAACGTCAGCTCGACGTTCTGCCGACGCAGCATCCGACGCATGCGCAATTGCGAAACCGCGATCACCAGATACACCAGCAACGCAATCGCGCCGGAGCTGGCGAGCAAAAACTGAAACAGCCCGGCCGGCATGAAATAGCTGAACAGCGTCACCCCGGCGCCGATCACGGTGCTGGCAATCACCGCCGCCCTCGGCACGCCCGCAGCGGAGGTCACCTTCAGCGGTTGCGGAGCGTCACCGCGTCGGCCCAGCGAGAACAGCATCCGCGAGGAAATGTAGATCGAGGAGTTCATGCAACTGGCCACCGCGATCAGCACGACCACATCGACCAGGAATTTGGCGTTGGGAACGTTCATCAGCTCCAGCGCGCGCTGGTAAGAGCCGACGGACGCCAGCAGCGGATCGTTCCAGGGCACCACGGAAATCACCACGAAAATCGACAGCAGATAAAACACGCCGATGCGCCAGATCACCGAGCGCGTCGCCTTGGCGATGTTCTGCGCCGGATTGCTCGATTCGGCGGCCGCGATGGTCACCGCTTCCGTGCCGATGAAACTGAACATGATGGTGATGAAAGCCCCGACCACCGCCGACAAGCCATTGGGCGCAAACCCACCATGCTCTTCCATCAACCGGCTCAAACCGCTGGCCTCGCGCTCCGGAATCCAGCCCATCAACACCGCAAAACCCAGACCGATGAACCCGATGATCGCCACCACTTTGGCCATCGCAAACCAGAACTCAAACTCGCCGTATTTGGACACGCTGAACAGGTTGGTCACCACCAGCAAAATAATCGACAACAGCGCGAACAACCACGCATCGACCTGGGGAAACCACTGATTCAAGACATGCCCGGCGGCCAGCGCTTCGATCGGAATGACCAGCACCCAGAACCACCAATACAACCAACCGATGGTGAACCCCGCCCAGCGCCCGATGGCCTGATCGGCATAGGTGGAAAACGATCCCGTGTCCGGATGGGCGACGGCCATTTCGCCGAGCATGCGCATGACCAGCACGACCAGCAGACCGGAGAAGAGATAAGCGAGCAAGACGGCCGGGCCGGCGGCGGCAATGGCGTGGCCGGAGCCGACAAACAGCCCCGCACCGATGATGCCGGCAATGGAAAGCATAGTGACATGACGCGGCTTGAAGCCCTGCGCCAACTGACCGTTCGAGTCCTTCGAGTTCAGGCTATTCATTGTTTTTGTTGTTCTCTGGTGATCGACGTTTGGGCGTACTGACGACGTGTCAGGCGATCATCATTTCTTCCTCTTGCCCTGCTCCAGAGCGGCGCACCTCAAGCGCTGCAGCGTTACAAATCGGTCGGACGACGACGCAGGGCGATGAAATGATGCGTCACCTTACGTGCCTGGAGTTGATCGCAAATAGCCTGGGAGCGGCATGGGGGCGTCTGATTTCGACATGGTGAATGGCGTTCGCACTGCTGTCGGACTGACATTCGACCTGAGTCTGCCTCGCGCAAAAAACAAAGGCAGCACCCGCTTTCGCGAGTGCCACCTCTATCAACTGCCCGCTGATCAAGCTTTCTTGGCTGCCTCCTCAAGAGCCTTTTCAGCATTGAACCCGTCGAAGTTCTCGAACACGCCCATAAAACCCGGCACGGTCACCTCTCGCGCCCAGTCACGCTGCAGTTCGCAGTACATCTGCACGCGGCTGATGAGCTTCGCGCCCGCCTGTTCCATTCTGCGCAACGCCGCCTCGTGTGCGGCGAGCGATGTGCCGCCAACCGCATCGACCGGCACATACACTTCATAACCTTCCTGAATGGCGTCGAGCACCGGGAAAGTCAGACAGGCTTCGGTCCAGAGCGCAGTCATGATGAGTTTCTTGCGTCCAAGCGCCTTGACCGCCTGTTTGAATTCCGTGTCCTCCCAACTGTTGATCGAGGTGCGGTCATAGGTCGGCAGGTGACCGAGCACCTGTTGCAATTCCTGAATCGGCGGCTTGTTGCGGCCGGTCGCGACATTGACAGTCGAGTGGATGATTGGAAGGTTGTAGTTGATTGCCGCCTTGGCGACGCTGGTGATGTTGAAGACGAGTTCGTCACGCGGCATCGAGCGGATCGAGGAAACCTGAACAGGCTGATAATCGATGATGATCAACGCCGAGTTTTCCGGGGTCAGCAACTGATCGGTGTGGGCGTTGCGGAGCGTTTCGCTTGCCATGGGCAAATCCTTTTTATGGGTGACGCACATTTGTGAAAGGGCCGAAGCCCGTGCGGAAAATCAATTCCAGACACACAAAAAGCGTGATTTGCCTGGAAAATCCATTGTGCTGTTCCCATGTTCGACGCAGTAGTAGCATTGCGCGACGTGCTGTGTCGCACAAAGGGGAACGCAAGCATGGATATCGAAGAACTACAGACCTTCGTGGAAGTGGCTGATGCCGAGGGCATTTCGCAGGCTGCACTGCGTCTTGGCGTATCGAAGTCGATCGTCAGTCGCCGCCTGGCCCGCCTTGAAACAGAACTGGGAGTGCAACTGCTGGCACGCTCGACGCGCGGATCGGCACTCACGGAGGCAGGCGCGATCTTCCGGGACTACGCCGCCAGAGTCTGCACCGAGATCAACGTCGCCAAGGAAACGATCCTGCCCGCCGGCGCCCTTCGCGGCCGCCTGCGCGTGGCCGTTCCGCTGTCGTTCGGCCCGACTCACTTCGCACCGGTGCTGGCGGAAATGGCGCGCCGTCACCCTCAGTTGCATATGCAGACTTGCTACAGTGATCGCTTCGTGGATCTCATCACCGAGGGTTACGATTGCGCCATTCGAGTGGGGTATCTGAAGGACTCCAATCTGATCGCAAGGCGTATTGGCCCGGTCTACACCAAGCTCGTCGCGAGCGCGGACTACATCAAGGTGCACGGCGCCCCAGAGAAGCCGGACGACCTGGTCAACCATCAGGCGCTCATGCAGGGCACCGAAGCCTGGCAGTTCATGGACGGCGACAAGACCGTCACGGTTCGTCCGCAAGGACGCTTCAAGGCCGACAACGGCACCGCCCTCGCCGCTGCCGCAGTCGCCGGCCTGGGCGTCGCCTATCTGCCCGACTGCCTCACCCATGAGCACCTGGCAACGGGCGCACTGTTGCAGATCATGACAAACCATCCCCCACCGCCAGCCGGTGCCTACCTCCTCCGCCCGCCGGGGCCGCATCCCGCCCGGAAAATACGCGTGCTCACCGAACTGCTGATCGAGTTCTTCGGCGAAACTCCGCACTTGGCGGTGCAGCCGCTGTCACATCAGGAGGATGCGCTGGCACCTACCTGAACCAGGACAGGAGATGTGATTTGCTTCAACGCCTGCAACAGTCAATGCGCCGTACTGCATTCATTGCAGACACAACGGCGCTGATCCTGTTTTTCACCACCACCGGCATCATCAATGAACGATTCATTGCCGGCATGACGTGGGATCAGGTTCTTCATGCGCGCCTTGTGGGCGCCGTATTGATGGTGCCCGTCGCAAGACCCTACGGCCTGTGGCGGGACTGGGTGATGAAGCGAGCCAGCCCGCTTCGAGTTTCCAGATTGCTGTGGGACAGCTTCGCCCTCGTCAGTTTCCAGGTCCCCCTCTATGCAGCGATCATTGCCTCGAGTGGTGCATCGGGAGGTGAACTGGTGCGCGGCACGCTCGGTGCGGCGTTGATGATGCTTGCGCTGGGGCGACCCTACGGGGCATTTCTCAACAGGGTACGCAAGGTGTTCGGCTTGCCTCCGGGTGGCGACAAGCCGATGTCGCTGAACAGTTGAGCGACCGCCGGTGTCAGCCCTTGGTCAGATCAACCAACGGTGTCTGCCGCACCTCGGTCTCCCGGCCGCCCTGAATGTCGCTCACCTGCTTCAAGGCCTTATCCACCGCCGCCTTATCCGCCAACAAGCTGTAGCTGATGCGGAACTGTTTGTGTTCCTTCGGCCCGATGGTGGGTACCAGGTTCAGTGGGCGCTGATAACGGCGGTTGTAGGAAAAGCTCGTCCCCGGCTCCAACCCGGTGACATAACCCTGACCTTGGGTATCGGTGTTCTTCCACAGGGAAAACACCGGCAATGTCTGCGTATTGAAGCCGACCGAAACGCCCAGGCTGCCGGCCTTGTTATGCAACACGGTCAACGTATCGCCCTTGGCATCGGCATACGGCACCACGTTGTACACCGTTTCGTCGTAGTCCTTGGTCGGTGCGCGGTAGGTTTGCCATTCAGCCAAATCGCCCTTGGCCTTGTCGTTGAACGGCGACACCTGTTTCACCGGCGCGGCGAAACGAGCGCCCTGCTCCAGGAACGGGGTGCTGAAGTTACTGTGGTACAGCGCCTGATATTCCTTCGGATAGTCGCCGTTGTTGGTCAGGGTGTCGTTGAGGGCGAACACTACGCTGCCGGGTTCGGTGACCAGTTCGGTGGCAACGGAGAAGTCGACTTTCTTGAACGCCTGCTCTTTCAGTTCACCGCGCAGGGTGATGGCGTACGGTGGCGTTTCATCGATGTGCAGGGTGACTTTGTTCGCAGGAATGTTGGCGGCCCGGCCGTGCAGGGTCAGCAGTTCGCCGTTGTCGACGCCGGGGTGGCCGACCCATTCGTATCCGCAGCGGGTCACCAGCTCATTGAAACCTTCGAGCCAGCCCAGACCACCGCGGCCATTGAGTTCGATGAAGGACGGATTGACCACCTCCTTGACCGGCGAATCCCAACCCATACGCACATTGCCGACCGAGGCCTGCAAGACGTTCATTCCCCGCGTCGGCACCACCGAGAGTTTCATCGTGCCGTTATCGATGTCGACAATGCTGACGCCCTCCTGCCGACCGCCATGCAACGTGCGCAGGCTGACGCTGAAGGGTTTGTCGGTTTTCACGCCGAGTTGCTGGCTGGTGATCTGCCAGTTCTGAGCGGCTTTGTCGGTGTCGAGTAGAACGTAATCCCAGGCCATGGCGTGGGAGGCAGCGGACAGTGCGCTGAGGGCAACAACGAGTTTGAGCGGGGTCATGGGAGCAGCCTTTCTTGGAGTTGTGCCGTTTTTATAAACCTGCTGAAACGTTTCATCAAGCTTAAAAAGTGGAGTGTGTTGGTAGATGCCGAGAAAGAATGGGTACGGACTGGAAAACTGAAATCGATGGGATCGCGGTATCTCGCAGACGGGAGTCCGCTTTTTTTCAGGAGCGACATGGACGACTGATTTCGACATGGCGAGGGCGGCGTGTTTAAGCGTTTTTCGAATGGTGTTTAGAAACGCCCGGCATTACTTCCCCACGGCTACAGCGTCTTGCGTCATTGCCTACGACTACGCCAGAATCCGCCGGCTTGTGCGTCTGGGGTGCGGGTTTTATCGTTTCCGGGTCACTGAAAAACAGTGATCGGGTTTGGTAGCCCGGATTACCTGTCGCATCGCAACGCCGGATTGCAGGGACTCTTTCGTCCGCTGTTTTATGGTGGCCATGCGTAGGGCGTCTTCGGACGCGCCGGGTATCCAGGTGACCGGTCTACCAACCTCCGTATGGCCACCACCCTCGTTTGGTAGCGAGGCTGATGGCTCCACTTTTTCACCCTGGAGTTACATCTATGTTCAAACCAACACCGAACCCACCGGAAACCGATCCGGTTTCTCCCTACAAATTCCCCGATTCCCGAACGCTCAACGAAGCGGCCGAACGCGCGCTCGATCACTACCTCACCCCGCAGCAACGGATCATGGGCAGCCATCACAAACACGATCCCATGTACATGGCCAACCCGGCGTACAACACCGAATCCCTCTTGGCCAACGCCAGCGAATCATTGGGATCGGCGAGCGAAATGCTCAACAACTTCGCTGCCACGCTGGAGCCTGCCCATCGCAAGACTGCGATCGGGATTGCGCAGTTGGTGATGTTGAGCGAGTTGGCGGTGAATCAGGCGTTGGATCATGTTGAGGTGAAGACCTAACAGCTTGCCCTCTGTCCCGACTGATTAGTAAGGACACCTGAGCAAATAACCGAAGCTGCCATAGTGAATGGCAGCTATCGGCCAGGAGTGGTCATAGGGCGTCTCCAAAAAACGAGGCGAGTCCCCCGCCTCACCGCGCGCACAAAATTGGCCAGCCGAAGTGCAAGCGCCACATGGTTTCTAGCCGCTCCGCAAGAGACAAATACTGAATGCTCTCCTTGTGTTCAATTTCTGACCATAAGACATATGAGTAACGCCACTTGGTGAGATCGTTCAACGACGTGTCGCAGATTGCCAGTGAACCCGTTCCATTCCCGCCTCGGAACTCTTGAAGAATTCGCTCTCTAAGCCCGCCATGCCCCTTGAGACCGATACCGCCTATCCCGTTGTAGACGACCCGGAAGTCACCCACCCTGCGATCGCAGATCATTCCTAAGTTCTCACGATGTGCAGCAAGAATATTGATAGCCACTGATCCCCTCTTCTGGCTTGGAGAGGCTGACCGGATTTCCGCATCCGAATAGCTGGTATAAAGCCAGTACAAACCATTCGATTTCGAAGGTGGCCCACCTCCCATCTGGAGTCGATTGGAGGCCTTCGTGACGCAGCTGAGGCGGCGCTCCTGCAGGAGGTTTAGTGCTTCCAGTGTAAGGTGAAACATATCTGTTCTGTGTCCTAGCGTCGATATTGAGGCCGTTTTTGGCCGATCTCATCCTTCGCGAACAGCTACTTCCAATTCAGCACATTGAAAATATCTGGGCGCGCTACCAATGCCTTCTTATAGGCATGAGAGCCGACTGCTTACTGATCAGATTCATCTCGATACCAGCTTCGCGCATCCTGAACCTGATACTTTGGCTGAGGGCGACGTGATGCCGGGCACATTCAGCAGCAGTGAGAGGAAGATAAACGACGATGAGTAAAGACGTGGCAAAGCGGCGCAGGCAAACGTAATTGTGCTTTGTGCAGCCACGAGAATACTATCGGCATACCAATTGGCTACTACTCAAGGAAAGCGCAATGCCGAAGGAAACACTATTCAAGGTTGGGGATCTGGTGAAGATTAAATCTGGTGGCCCAGTAATGACAGTCCGAGGCAACTATGGTAGCGACATTAAAAATTTCGAGTGCCAGTGGTTCGCGGGCAAGAAACTTGAAATGGGCCGTTTCCCCAGCGACTCGCTGGTGCCGGTCGAGGACGAGCCGAAGTGACTACTGATGCCAAGTCGGTTTCCGACTGGATGTTGGCGCAGATCGAAAAGGACGGGTGCCTTTACCAGGACGACGTTGTGGACCACATCGTCAGGGCCAAGAGCGAGGTACTGCTGCGCGAAAATACCGAAGGCAACCTCGTGCTGGGCACCACTGTGCTGAACGCCTTTAAGAAACTGACACCTGACTCTATCGTATGGGTCGGACCAGACAAGTATTGGCGGTGGCGGGTTACTGAGGATGAGCCAGGGCGCAACGCACGCGGCTGAGTCCATAAATGGGCACCGATCATGGCGCCCATTGTCCACTTCACAAAGTTTCTTTCATTTCATGCCGCAGCTATCATCGCTGACCATGTGTCGCGGATTGAAGCTTAGGGGTTGTGATGGCGGAACTGTGGAAACCAGTGGGCGGTGTGTTCTGGCGCGTGCCACCGCCTGTAGTAGTGCCAGATGAAGGATGGCCGCTCTCAACGACCATCATGGCGGGGATGGTAGCGGCGCTTGTGGCTACCGTTGCGCTGAATTACTTCTCGCAAAAAGTCAGACCGCAGGGCTGGGGACTGCGCAAGCACCTGGGTGCGATCGGCGTTGCGATGACTTTGGCATATCTGGCTTTCATCCTGCCGATAATAGGCGGGCGAGCAGACACGCTACTGACTATGCCCCTCAACGAAGTGGGTGACTTCCTTGCGGGTGCGATTGGCACTGTAAGTTTGTTCTGGCTGGTCCTCGGTTTCATGCAGCAGGGTGAGGGATTGAGGCTGAGCACGGAGGCACTGAAGATTCAGGCAACAGAATTACAACAGAGCACCGAGGCGCTGAAGCTTCAGGCTCAGGAGTTGAAAAATTCAGTAGATCAGCAAAAAATCATGGCGACAGTGGCCACGAAGCAAATCGAGGCACAACTTCGGGCTTTGGAGTTGGCAATGGAAGAGCGCGATAAGTCGTATTTGGCAGTGTTCTCGTTCACCTCAGTTCCTCTTCCAACGGAAACCGAGGAAGAGGTGATGGTTCACCGATGTACTCTCAATAATCATGGCAAGGACGCCTACCGCGTCAGAGTTGAATACGATCCAGCGTTGATGGGCACAACAGAGCAGTTTTTTGGAACCATAAAGTCAAACACATCCAAGAGCTACACCCTAAGATTTCCGATATCGGGAAGCGGTGTGTCAGGACAGTTCAGGGTTGTCTATGAAGATAGCCAAGGAACTATTCGATCCCAAAGCTTTGGATACTCTTGCCGTGAACCAGAATATAGAGTTTTCGCGGAAAAGCTCAGGACTCCACATCTCTATCCTGCGCACTCGATAACCGCAGAATGCGTCGAACCATGAAGGCCGGGAATTCTCGTTCAAATAAAAATATGGACGGATTTATTTTCCAGCGAATCATTGGGATCGACCAATGAAATGGTGAATAACTTTGCTGCCACGCTGGAGTCCGCACATCGCAAAACTGCGATTGGGATTGCCCAGTTGGTGATGTGGAGTGAGCTGGCGCTGAATCAGGCGTTGAATCATGTTGAGGTTAAGAGCTAACCCCCCTGCCCTCTGTTGCGACCGGATAGTACGCACCGAGAGAGGAAATGAGCGTTGGCTGTAGCTGCCATGGTAAATGGCAGCTATTGGCCAAGAAGAGACAGTGGACATTACCTACGCCAAGGCGCTAGCGTCAGCCCCTTCAATGTGAGGGCTACACCATGGATGCTATTGCCGACTACTCAAATGAACACCATCGCCGTTGCGTCGTCGAACTCTGGCAAACCGTTTTCGGCTACGAAACCGCACACAACACTCCCAGCCTTGCCATCGACAAAAAACTGGCCGCAGAGAATGGCCTTTTCTTTGTTGCCCTGTCAGGAAATGAAGTTGTTGGCACCGTTCTCGCCGGATACGACGGCCATCGTGGATGGTTGTACTCGGTGGCGGTGCACCCGTCGCACCGCAGAAAAGGCATAGGGATGAATCTGGTCCGTCATGCAGAGGGGGCTTTGACGGCGCGAGGATGCATGAAAATCAATCTGCAAATCGTCAGCTCAAATGAAAGTGTCAAAACCTTTTATGAATCTCTGGACTACTCGACCGAACCCCGCATCAGCATGGGGAAGAAGATCGAGTCGAATATAGTGGTGCCAGAAGAGAAGCCCTTTTTCGGTAAGGGATAATAAAAGGGGACTGCTAGCCTATGTGAGGCTCGTACTCATCATCGTAGTGTGCGTACTCCGAGCACCTATCACATAGAGCCCCATTCTCCGCTTCGTAGCCCTCTAGGGAGGTGTGGCACCCGGAGCACTTCGGCGGCTGATAAGTGTAGCCACAGAGATGGCAATGCCCTTCGGATAGATCGAACATCGGAGCGCCGCAACTACCGCAGTCCGTGATGATTTCCTCGTCGTCGAACGGGTTCTCTCGGGTGGTTCGTAACTCCTCTTCCATCAACTCAATGAACGAATCTGACTGGTTGCATGCGAGGCAGTTGTATCGGAACTCCGAGTAGTCGAAGGGCACACCAGCCTGGAGGTCTTCCCGGTTAGGCTCAAGCAGCGGGGAACCACAGGCAGGGCATGAACAAGCCTTGAACAACTCGCGGGTATGCGCCATGACGCCCAAGTCTTCCCACTGGCGCTGTACCTCCTCCAGATTGTGGGCAAAGAACTGGTGATTTCTCAGCATGACTTCCCAGGTCTCGCCTAGCAAGGCTGCCGGATTCTCCGATAGCTCGTGTGTAATGAAGTCCCGCAGGAGTGGGAACAGATCGAGCAAGAATTTATTGATCTCCTCCAGGGGATGCTTGGGGTGGAGGTGTTCCAGATCGTTCCGGCACCGTTGCAGGGTATTCACGGCTGTCCAATCAGTGCGGATGCCAAGACCCTCAAAGTGCAGTTCAATGTCTGCTACGTCGATTGTCTTGTTTCGTTCAAGCTCGGGACGCCACTCGATTACGCCATCTTGGTCACGGCAGGGTTTGAATTTCCTTGCCTTGTAGATGAGGCTGGCCGCATGTTCGGGAGAGTCCGCGAGCATTGCAATCCTGTACTTGAACAGCAGCAAAACCCCTGCGAAGAGGTTACGAGCGGATGAAACGGCTCGGAGGGGGGTCCCGTCATCACCCTGCGTGAGCTGGTAATCCTCAATCCCTAGCTGAATGGACGTTACAGCATTTTCCAGAACCTTCGCTCTATCCAGCGTAGGTACGCCCTTACCCGACATCGACCTTTTCTCCCTGAGCACCTCTTGGCGCGATAGGGGACGCACAATACCCTAATCCCATTACAACAAAAATAGGTGCCCCCAAGCGCGCACTGGGCTGCCCAATGGCTGTGCCTTAGCTCGCTCCTGCGTGGGCCAAAGGAGTTACTTTGCCGCATGGCTGACCGCGTTAACGTCCACCCCGCCCAGGAGGATTTTCGAAAGTTCATCTACCTGGTGTGGAAACAACTCAACCTACCCGAACCCAGGCATGCTGGGAACAGAGCCGCTGCGCGAATTGGCCAGCGGCTCTGCGTGCCATCGCCGAGAGATCCGAGGGAAGCAGGGTTACACGGATCGCATGACTGCTACTCATCCGAGCCATCTGTCTCGGCGAACAAGAATTTTCCGATGTACCAAACAGACCGCCCAACGTTGTGGATAAGCTGTTCTCCTTGCCGTAAGGGCGAGTTTTCTTCATCGATGCCTGCCAGCTTGATCGCGTCAGTGACCTTTGAGCCAGTCGGGTGTGCATCTCCCAATCGCATATCATAAGCACCGGCAATCTCAGCAAACACTCGCTTGGCTTTGGCGTCTCCAATTTTCTCCGCTAAAATACTTTGGAGTAATTTATTTGAGCCGAGCTTGGCTTTTTCTTCGTGTGTAGAAAGTTTGCGTAGCTCGGTTATGTTGAGCCTGTCCGAGAATACGCGAATGATGTCCTTGGCTAGCCTGAGCAGGGACGCTCTGTCTTTGCTGGCAAACCTGGATATTTGCTGACCTGCTTCGAAGTCATCAATGTCGTGGCTGAACAGAGAAATATTATATTTATCTCTAAAGCTGTCTTCCAGAAGTCTCATGCTTCCAAAAAACATTTCTTCAACAGCATGTGTAGATGCTGGTTGCGCTTTCATCTGTGCTTCAAGCAACTCACTTGATACTTTACCTTCAGGAGCTAAATTATGCGCTGCCCAAACATGCTGCTCCCAAGAGGCGAGGCGAGCGATGTCATAAGCATATACGGTGATCAGATCAGAGCTGTTGATTCCAAAATGAGTTTTATATCCTGACGTGGATTGAATAGCTCCAGTTTCAGCGGTGTACCATGCCAGCTTGAATCCTCGATTGTTCAGAAGCTCGGTAACAACGCTGGACCGAAACCACAGCCAGCGACCCACGTCCTCGTTATCAAGCTCTGCTGACCTCATTCGCGTTCCATCTGTTTCCACGATGAATTGCGGTAGATTTGGATCCGCATCTCCACGAACGCGCTGACTTTTGGATTGGTGGTCTATCCACTCCTCACGCCAAAACTCCCCCTCTACCCTTACACCTTCATAGCCTCCACGGTGCCCCTTTGAGCTCTCATGGTCAGTGTTCGAGTCATTCTCAGGCCCCATCACAGGGGCGTCTTCATCCTCATCTACGTCAGTTCGCCAGGCTCGAAACATCGCCCAACCTCCCCCAAAGACGTCATCAAGCTTGCGAATGATTAGGGTGAATTTGCCATTATCTCTTTCCTCATTGTGAGGCTGAAGATTCGAATATGCGCTGTCTTCTAGTACAGGGACGTTTTCTACCCTCTGTCGGTAGTATGCAAGGCGAAGCGAAAGGTTCCTGGCTGCTAGATAATCAAGTAGAAACTCCCTTTTGATTTCTATCTGACAGTATTCACCATCTTCACTCACGGTCTCGCGGGCCACTACAACGAAATTTTCTTCAGGTCTAACCCAATTGTCACCTTCTTTGATCAGGCGCAGCGCAACTACCAAGTCAGGGCTCAAAATCCATTTTCTACCACCGACAACAAGTTGCGGGTGTTCATAAATTAAGTTAATGCCTATTGGTTCTTTATCGTTGTATTGATACTGATCTATGGACGCATAATACCCATCTTCGTATGCATATGGCGCGACAGTGTGCCCAATGCCTATGTCGCTCCATCCAAGACGTTCTTCAACCAGCTGGCGATGCTCTGGCGGGAATGCAACGGAGCCGCAGCCGAAATATTCACTGACATGACCTACGTCTTTTACATCCCTTTCCTTGCTCTCAACTGACGCTCTCAAAGGAATCCACGCCGCGTTAGAAAAGGCCCTACGGGTTTCCTTGGTTTGCAGAATCCACTCTTCACTCATGGTTGAATTTCCGTTTTTAGTGATAGCACATTGTGAGTAAACAGCGGCCTTCGCCCTGGCCTCACGACAGTATGGTCTGCGCAGTCCCTCGCTCGCTTACCTTAGCTCGGTTTACCAACCACATTGGGTGGTTTTTCGAATGTCGCCACCGTCAACTTTGGGTCGAAATCGGACCAAGACGAGCGTCCGCTTCTGGCCGAAAGCAGTCACTCTCAAGTACCGTCACTCCCGCTCAAACCGCCCCACCGAAAACAACGAAAGATCCAGCTCACTCTCCCCCCGCAAACACCACTGCGCAAACGCCTCCCCCAGCGCCGCCGAGTGTTTGAACCCATGCCCGGAGCACGCCGACACCACCAACGTGTGCTGCAACCGTGGATGCTCATCAATGATGAAATGCCGATCCGGCGTGACGGTGTAGGCGCAAACCGCTGACTTCACCACCCGATCCGTTAGACCGGCAATGCGCCCCTGGACTTGCTGCTCGTACATCTCGCGCTCTTCCTCGGCCGAGACTGTGCGATCCAGTGTCTCAGGCGTAGATGTGCTGTGATACTGCGCCGTCGCCACCTTCAAACTGCCCTCCCCCGGCAACGCGGGAAAGCCATAGAAGTCGTCGTCCGGGCCGTGAGTGAAGATGAACGTGGGTGAGTGGCCGACCAGTTCCGCGTCAGGCTCGGTTTCGAACCAGAACAGTTTTTGCCGATAGACACTGAGCAGACTGTCGAACGGCGCGCCGAGCAAGCCGCCCGCCCAGTTGCCGGCGGTGACCACCAGTTTGTTCGCCCGCACGGTGCGCTGGTCGGTGGTGACGGTGACGCCCTGTTCGTCCGAGCTGATGTGGGTCACGGTCTCGCCCTTGTACAGCGTGGCCCCGTGTTGTTCGGCCAATCTCAGTTGCACGTCGATGCAGCGTTCGGGCCGTACAAAACCGCCTTCGGGCTCGAAGTAGCCAATGGCGTCGTCGCGCACCTGGGCAAACTGCGCAAAGCGCTGGCGGATCTGGGCAGCGTCGAGGACTTCGTGTTCGATGCCGTAGGTCTGTGCCAGGGCGATGGTGCGCAGGGTGAAGTCGGTTTCGTCGGCGGGATCGAAGTCGGGGCTGGAGGTCAGCACCAGCAGGCCGGACTGTTCGAACAGGGACTCGCCCGACAGCGCTTCCAGCTCGCGCCAGATGCGGTGGGAGTTGCGCACGATGGGCACGTATTGCGCGCCCTCGCCCACGGACAGCCGGGTGATGCGGGTGTCGCCATGGCTGGAGCCGAACGTGTGCGGCGGATGGTGACGGTCGATGCCGACCACGTTGACCCCTGCCTTCGCCAGTTGATACACCGTGGCCGCGCCCATGGCGCCGAGCCCGATGACCAGTGCTTCGCATCGTTCCATGATTGATTTCCGCTGAGGCAAAAGAGCCACAGTGAAGCGGATCAGGCGCTGGAAAACAATCCGCTGAAAGCCGCGCACTGGCAAAAACGCGAAAAACCAAAAGCCGTGCGATTACCGGCCAGACTCGTTTGTCCCGCCTTGCATCGCGGCATACCCTCTGACGCCAATAAAAACCATAAGAGAGAGTCCCGCCTTGATCCGTTTCTGCAAAACCTCGTTGTGCCTCGCCGTTCTGTCCTCGTTCGTTGCCACTGCCAGCCATGCCGCCGATGCGCCTTGGGTCGATGGCGCCGTGAGCGCGGTCAATCAAGAAGTTGTCGATCTGCGCCACACGATTCATCAGCATCCAGAGCTGGGTAATCTTGAGTTCAAGACCGCCGCGCTGGTGGCCGAGCGGCTGAAGGCGTCGAATATTGAAGTGCGCACCGGGGTCGGCAAGACGGGTGTTGTGGGGGTGCTGAAAGGTGGATTGCCGGGGTCGGTCGTGGCGTTGCGCGCCGACATGGACGCATTGCCGGTCAAGGAGATGACGAACCTGCCGTTCGCCAGCCAGGCCACCAGCACGCGGCTGGGCAAGAGCGTGCCGGTGATGCACGCCTGTGGGCACGACACCCACACCGCCATGTTGCTGGGCGCCGCGAAGGTGCTGGCCGAACATCGGGATCAGGTGCGTGGGACGGTGGTGTTTCTGTTTCAGCCGGCTGAGGAAGGCGCGGCCGATGTCGATGAATTTCAGACCGACACCCTGATCGGCGCACAGGCGATGATCCGCGATGGCGCGCTCGATTCGCCCAAGGTCGAAGCGGTGTTCGGGGTGCATGTGATGGCGGGTTATCCGACCGGGCATCTGTTCTACAAATCCGGAACCGTGCTCAACAGCAGCGACTCGTTCCGCATCACGGTCAAGGGCCAGCAGACTCACGGCTCGGCGCCCTGGAGCGGTGTCGATCCGATTGTCGCCAGCCAAGGCATCATCAGCGGTTTGCAGACGCTGGTCAGTCGGCGCGTCGACCTGACCCAGGGCATGGGCGTGATCAGTGTCGGTACGATCAATGGCGGCTCGGCGGCCAACATCATTCCCGAGACCGTGGAAATGACCGGGACCATTCGCACCAACAACGCCGACATCCGCGACACGATCCTGAAAAAGATGCCGCCGCTGGTGAACAGCATCGCCAGCGCCTACGAGACCCAGGCCAATCTGCTGCTGGTAAACAATGCGCCGGTGACCACCAACGATCCGGCCCTGACCGAAGCCATGATCCCGGCCCTCGAACTGGCAGCACCGGGCAAGGTCGAGCGGCTGCCCGCCTCCCTGTCGCCGAGCGAAGACTTCTCCTATTACGCGCGCAAGGTGCCGGGGTTGTTCGTGTTCCTCGGCGCAACGCCGGAAGGCCAGGACATGAGCAAGGCACCGAACAACCACAACCCCTACTTCACCGCCGATGACGCGACACTGGCCACCGGGGTGAAGGCGCATGTGCAGTTTGTGCTTAATTATCCGGGGCGGGGTCAGCGGGGCTGATTGGCTTATGTGAAAAGGGGGCGGAGTATTTTCATAAATACATCCGCCCCCCCTTTGCTAGTGGTTGCTCACCACGTTGTTCTGTATCGAAAGGACACTTGGTAGTCGAATACCGCAGGTTCGATTTTGTGGGTAAACAATGGCTGTAATTTTGCTATCCAGTCATTCCGTACATCAAACCCGCCGTCATAAATCTCATTTTCTTCCAGCAGGCCCAACGACTCGATGATCGAACCGTCATCACCGAGATCGACCGAGTACTCCTTTCCCTCAGCGAGCTCTGTTTTTTTGTCATACCAATTCAATCTGACTTTCAGTCCCATTCCAGCCTCATAGATACTTTTTAATGCTGCGGTTTTTCTTGGGAGGGTCAATCTGCTCACCTGTTAAATGATCAAAAGCCCCTAAATGGCTGCCATCACTTGCACGATAGGCTTCGAGTTCTCCGTGCTGTGAGTCCCATTCATAGATGTTTCTGCCTTTAGCATCCGTCCAGCGTTCTCGAAGTCCGCCACCGCCCTGCTTTGGTGTTTTCTTCTTCGCTTCCTTCAAACCCGGGAATCCGACAATTTCTTCCGTTTCAGGTGCCGAATGGTAATCGTGGTCGGGGCTGGGAAGCTTCCTGCTGGAAACATTCAAGACAATGTACAGCGGCCGAACCCCGGAACTCGCCGGAAAAACCAGAATAAAATCCCGATACTCCGGCGGATAAACCGGATTCACCAGAATCCCGTCCGCCGCTTTCGTCGGCGGATACACCCAGATATGCGGCGCCTGCGGAGCAGCCTCCAGCGCAGGAATGCCCAAAATATCGGAGCCGTCCACAGCCGGCGTCCAGATCAGCTCAACACCTTCGCCAAGATCTGCAACAAACCGGCTATCGCGTGCAACGAACTGCACGACATCAACCATCTCCCAATCGCGATTCTTGCCGGTATAGAAGCCGTAACCCTTGAGGCTGCCATCGGCCTGCTGTTCAACGCGCAGGCGCACCCGGGTTCGGGCCTGTTTGAGGGCGAGCAACTGGTCTTCGGTATAGAGCGCGCTGTCGCCCAGGTTCGAGGGCATGAACATCGCCACCAAACCGAGCAACGGGCTGATGACGGCAGCAGAGGCCAGCGCGGGCAATGCCTTGAACGCCTCACCGGCAAGGGCGAAAGTGCCCAGCCCCGCAGGAATGGCAGTGCCGCTGACTTTCTTGAGCTCAACCCCACCGCTGTCATCGACCTCACGCCCACCGAGCAAAATCAGTTCGCCGTAATCCTTCAGGCTGTCAGTCGGCACCATCCCCGAAGGATTCGAGTAATCAATGATCGCGTCCGGCAACTTGCAGGACTTGGCAAACACACAGCCCGCGCGCGCCGGTTCAGGCTTGTTCGCCGTCACCTCACGGCTACGCTCGAAAGCATCCTGTCTCGCCAGCATGGCGTCGTACTTGTCTTGTCGGTCTTGCTGATCGGCCAGTTCGGTGGCCGTCATGTAGCGGTAGGTGACGTGATGCCCGTCGCCTGCCGGTGGGTTGGGAACCCGGGGAATGTCCTTTTGACCAGCCACTGATTGTCCTTTCGTTCATGCATCGACAGCCCCTCGCAAGAGGCTGCACGACGTTAACGAAGCAGGAAAATCGTGGCTGTAGGACGTATCTCTAAAGACGTGGGGATTGTTCGACGTGAACGGATTGCATCTCGGCAACGACCGCCTCAATCACACACAAAGCCGTCGGCGACAAGCTTCTGCCCTGCAAACTCACCACCCCGATTTCAGAATGAAATCCCGGCCTGTCGACAACATGAAGCTCGATCAAACGCCCCACCCGAATGTCTTCGGCCACCGCGCCATGGATGACGCCGAGGATGGTGTCAGTCGAGCCAGCGACGGTCTTGAGCAACGCCACATCATCACACTCCAGCACGATGGGCAGCGCCTGGCGGCTGGAGATGCCAAGGGTTCTGGCGGTCTCGAGTTTCACCACTTCCGGCAGGCGCGTCGTGGCGATGCCGTAGCCTTCCAGTTCGCCCATCTGCACTTTGCGCCTTGCCAGCGGATGCTCCGGTCGTACGAAGAAGCCTGCCGAGACCTGGCCCAGCGAACGGATCAACAGGTCGGATTCCGCCGTGAAGTTGCGGATATCGGCAACGAAGAATTCGATCGCTTCAGCGCGCAGCCGCGCTTCGAGAATCTGCCAGTTGTTCACTTCCACGCGCAGGGTAACCGCCGGGTGATCCAGACGCAGTCGCGGCACCACTTGATGCATCAACATGGCCGACGGAAACGGGCCGACGCCGAAGGCGAGGCTGCCCAGTTGGCGGTCGCTGTAGAGCGCCATGTCCCGCTCCAGCGACCGGGCATCGAACAGCAGCCGCCGCGCCCGCTCGATCAGAAACTCCCCAGCCGGCGTCGGGCGGACGTCGCCGGTGTCGCGATCGAACAGGCGCTGCCCGGTTTCGCTTTCCAGCGCCTGAATGCTGCGGCTCAGGGCCGGCTGGCTGAGGTGCACGCGCTCGGCGGCGCGTCCGAAATGGCGTTCATCGGCCAGCGCGAGTAGGTGTGACAGTCGTTTAAGGTCCATTCGCCCGATGCTAGCGACGCATTATCCGGATGTAAACAATGCATTGGATACATCGCCTCCCTGCCCCTAGGCTGGAGCGCATTCGACCCTCGGAGAACAACAAGAATGAAACCGACCCTCTACACGATCATCGCCCTGACGCTGGTGTCACTCGGCGGCTGCGACAACAAGCCCGGCGTCGCAGCCGGCGACGCCACGCCCGCCACGGCAGCGGTGATCCAGGCGTCGATCAAGGGCCTGGACCTCAGCGACAACCGGGACATGGAAGATGCCCAACGCGGTTTCATCGCCCGACCCACCGGCAAGATCCTCGGTTCCGACGGCAATGTCCTGATCGATTTCGATGCGTACCGTTTCGTCGAAGGCCAGGCGCCGGCCACCGTCAACCCGAGCCTGTGGCGGCACGCGATGCTCAACGCGCAGATCGGCCTGTTCAAGGTCCGCGACGGGATTTACCAGTTGCGCGGTTTCGACATCGCTAACATGACGCTGATCGACGGGCAAAACGGCTGGATCGTGGTCGATCCGCTGACCTCCCGGGAGTCGGCCGCCGCCGCGTTGGCATTCGCCCGCGAGCATCTGGGCAACAAGCCTGTCACCGCGATCATTTTCACCCACGACCATGCCGACCATTTCGGCGGTGTGCTGGGCGTCACCTCAAGCAGCGAAGTCGCCCAGCGCAATATTCCCATCGTTGCGCCTGCCGGGTTCATGGAGGAAGCCACCAGCGAAAACATCCTGGCGGGCCCGGCGATGGCGCGGCGTTCGATGTATCAGTTCGGCAAGAACCTGACGCCGGGCGCCACCGGCATCGTCGACACCGGGCTGGGTAAAAACGTCGCTTACGGCAGCATGGGCATCCTGCCGCCGACGCAGATCATCGACCAGCCGATCCAGCCGCTGGAGCTCGACGGCGTCAGCTTTGTGTTCCACAACATGCCCGGCGCGGAAGCCCCGGCCGAGCTGACTTTTTCGATCCCCGCGCTCAAGGCATACGGCGGTGCGGAGCTGTTGGCGCAGACCATGCACAACCTCTTGCCGATCCGTGGCGCCAAGGTACGCGATGCGCTGCGCTGGTCCGACTACACACAAATCGCCCTCGACGAGCTGGGCGACACCGAGGTCTATTTCGGTCAGCACAACTGGCCGATCTGGGGCAACGAGCGAATCCGCGAGTTCATCACCAAGCACCGCGACGTCTACAAATACCTGCACGACCAGACCGTGCGCTTGATGAACGCCGGTTACACCCCCAACGAGATCGCCGACAAGATCCAGCTGCCGGATTCGCTGGCCTCGTATTTCGGCACCCGTGGCTATTACGGCGACCTGCGCCACAACGTCAAGGCGATCTACCAGATGTACCTGGGCGCCTACGATGGCAACCCCGCACACTTGAATCCGCTGGTGCCCAAGGAATCCGCCAAGCGCTACGTCGAATTGATGGGAGGTAACGCCAAAGTAGTTGAAGCCGCCCGCGTGGCCTATGACAAGGGCGAATACCGCTGGGTCGCCGAACTGCTGGATCAGGCCGTGCTCGCCAAACCCGACGACACGGCCGCCAAGGAACTGCTGGCCCGCGCTTACGAACAGATGGGCTATCAGGCGGAATCGGCGACCTGGCGCAACAGCTACCTGACGGCGGCCATGGAGCTGCGCAACGGCCCGCCAGCCAAGGGCGTCAAACGCTCCGATCTGATCGAACTGATGAAGCAGACGCCCACCGAGCGCTTCCTCGAAGCCATGGCCGCGAGCCTCGACGGGCCGGCGGCGGATGGCAAGAACTGGACGTTCAATCTGGTGCTGACCGATACGAATGAATCGTTCGTGCTGTGGATCGAGAACGCCGTGCTGCACTACCGAAAAGGCCCGACCGCGGCGAACGCCAACGCCACGCTGACCGTCACCAAGGACCTGTTCGTCCAGCTACTGGGCGGCACCGCCGGGCTGAAGGAAACGCTCACTTCCGATGATCTGAAAGTGGATGGCAGCAAGGTCGATCTCGTAAGATTTCTGGGCCTGCTGGAAAAGGCGCCGGGGAATTTTGCCATCGTCGCCAGGGCAGGAAACTGACTCATCGAGGCCATCGATCGACTGAACACGCGGTCGATGGTCTCTGGACGCTTACCCAAGAAAAATCCAATGAAAACCGGAGGCTCGGGCAAAGCTTTCCGTTGAATTGTTCAGCATCCTGCGCAACCCGATCGCCGCGAAGCCATCCAGCGTATGGAAGTAGAACCAGCACCCGACCGAAACCCGGAACCCATCGTTTTCATCATCGATGACGACGCCCCTCTGCGCGAGGCCCTTGGCAGCCTGTTGCGCTCCATCGGCCTGCAGGTCGAGCTGTTCGGATCGGTCGCCGACTTCATGCAATACGAGCGACCTGACCTGCCCAGTTGCCTGGTGCTCGATGTGCGATTGCAAGGCACCAGCGGGCTGGTCTTTCAGCAGGCGCTCGCCGACGCCAAAATCGGTCTGCCGATCATTTTCATGACCGGGTACGGCGACATCGCCATGACCGTTCGCGCCATGAAAGCCGGCGCCGTCGACTTCCTGGAAAAACCGTTTCGCGAGCAGGCAATGATCGATGCCGTGGTCGCCGCACATGCGCGGGACAGGTCGCGCCGCGAGTGCGAACGCCGCCATCAAGAGTTGCGCACACGCCACGGGACACTGACGGTCAGAGAGCAATCGGTGATGGCATTGGCCGTTTCGGGCTTGATGAACAAACAGATCGCCAGTGCCATCGGCCTGAGCGAGATCACCGTGAAAATTCATCGCAGTCAGGCCATGCGCAAGATGCGCGCGCAGTCGTTCGCCGATCTGGTTCGAATGGCCGAAAGTCTGGGTATCAACCATTAAATATATAGTCGTATATATACGTTGGTATGACTTCTCCATACGCTGGAAGGATAAAACCAGACTTATGCAACATGGTTGATCCCTACCGCCAACAGTAAAATCCCTCCATCAAATGCAACGCCCTGCAAAGTCATTGACTGCGCGGTTTCCGTTCGCGCCGAAACTTGTCCACCCGCTCATTAACTCAGGGATGGCTGATCAACATGTATGACTTTTTTGAAGACTCGCATCGCGTGCTGAAGTTGTCCCACGTATTGCTGATCGGCGGCCTGGGCATGTTGATGGCGGGGATTTTCCTGGCTTATGTGTTTGACGCTCACCTGACCTTGCCCGCGCTGGTCGGCGCGCACGGGATGACGATCCTCGGGCCGACCGCGATCAAGTTGGGCTATGTGATGCGCCTGATTGCGCACAACCGTATTCGCTTGGCCGCGCAGGAACACGGCATTCCTCATTAGAAGTAATCGATTGAATTAAAACCTGTCTGGTTGCACCCGGAAGTTCATTAACGAAATCCCACCACGACTCAGGATGATCACGATGAAAACTATTGGATTGGTATTACCCGTCGCCATTGTTTCAGCCACCTGGATAGTTGCCACTCATGCATTCGGCGCAAATTGCCTGCCCGACATGCCGGTTGCCAACAGGCAGGAAACCAGTGCTCCGGATTCAGAAACTTCATCAGTGCAACAGTACCGGGCCAGAAAGGCGCCTACGCAGATTGCCGAAGGGGGTTCGGATCGGCTGATGGAACGGCGCGTCGCCGAGGGCGGATCGGACCGACTGATCGAACGTCGCGTTGCCGAAGGTGGCTCCGATCGCCTGATCGAACGCCGTGTTGCCGAAGGCGGCTCCGATCGCCTGATCGAACGCCGTGTTGC
>NZ_AKJQ01000058.1:0-34871 GCF_000282255.1 Pseudomonas sp. GM25
GGTCGCTGCGCTCCCACCCCCGGATCAATCCCTCCACTCAGCCTGCCGACGGGCCCTGCGATCAAAAGCGGTACTCGAGCTAACGCTCATCGTGTTGCGTGGTGAGGAGCGGGGGCTCTTGATCTGGCTTTGGCTTTTGATTTGGCTTTTGATTTTGATTTTTTGCCCCTTCGGCAGGCCGAGCGGAGGTGTCCATCAGGGGGTAGGCGCGCAGCGCCGTGCGGCGAAGCCGCATACATCGAGAGGAGGTGCAGCGAAGCAAACCGTAGGCGATGCCCCCTGATGGACACCGTAGCGAGGGAACACTGAGCCTAAGCGAAGTGCCGTACGCCGGGGCGTAGACTTTTTGGTTACTTTTGAGGCGTTTGTCAAAAGTGACTCGCTGTAAGAGCGAAACCGCCAGCGGCAGCTCCCGAAGCAACGGATATACACCCAAAACTCAAGCACAAACCCAAAACCCAGACAAACAAAAACGCCCGGCATATGCCGGGCGTCTTGTATTGACTTGATTAGCGAGCGCGGTAAGTAATACGCCCTTTGCTCAAGTCATAGGGCGTCAGCTCGACGCGCACTTTGTCACCGGTAAGAATACGAATGTAGTTCTTGCGCATCTTGCCGGAAATATGCGCGGTTACGACGTGCCCATTTTCCAACTCCACACGAAACATGGTGTTGGGCAGGGTGTCGACGACAGTGCCTTCCATTTCGAAGCTGTCTTCTTTCGACATGCAGTAAAGCCCTCGGTATCCAATGAATGGCCCGGTGCAACTGCGCCAGGCAAAAGCGGCGTGCATTGTGCCCGAAAAATGGGGTTTACGCCAAGGGGTTTAGGGTTTGCGTTTAGTTCAGGATGACCCAGCGCTGATTGATCAGCAGTTCGATAGGCCGATATTGGGTCTTGTAGTTCATCTTTTTGCAGTTTTTGATCCAGTAACCCAGGTACACCGCCTCAAGCCCCAGGCGCTGGGCTTCGGCGATTTGCCAGAGGATCGCGTAGCGCCCGAGGCTGCGGCGTTCTTCCTGCGGTTCGTAAAAGGTGTAGACCGCCGACAGGCCGTTGGGCAGCAGATCGGTCACGGCAACTGCGAGCAACCGTCCGTCGAGCCGGAACTCGTAAAAGCGTGAGAAGGGCAGGTCGCGTACCAGAAAAGTCGAGAATTGATCGCGGCTCGGCGGGTACATGTCGCCGTCGGCATGGCGCTGTTCGATGTAGCGCTGATAGAGGTCGAAGTACTCTTCGCTGAACGCCGGCTTGACCGGGCGCACCTGCAAATCGATGTTGCGCTTGAAAATGCGTTTCTGCTGACGGTTGGGGTTGAACTGCGCAACCGGAATGCGCGCAGGCACGCAGGCATTGCAGTTCTGGCAATGCGGGCGGTACAGGTGATCGCCGCTGCGACGAAAGCCCATTTCTGACAGGTCTGCGTAGACATGCACATCCATGGGCTGGCTCGGATCGAGAAACAGGGTCGTTGCCTGTTCCTCGGGCAGATAACTGCAAGAGTGAGGCTGAGTGGCATAAAACTTCAACCGCGCCAACTCGGTCATGATCAACCCTCAAGGGTAAGCTGGTGAATTAAGTGTAAGCCACGCGCGCAAAAGTCGCTCAGCAAACCCAGGTCGCATGATTGGGTTGATCGAGGTGTCGGGCCAGATATTCAGCGAATGCAGAGCGGGAAATCGCCCGGGCGCCGAGGCTGTGCAGGTGGTCGGTCGGCATCTGGCAGTCGATCAGCACGAAACCCGCTTCTTTCAGATGTTGCACCAGCGTGGCAAAGCCGTACTTGGAAGCATTGTCCGCCCGGCTGAACATCGACTCGCCGAAGAACAGCTGCCCCATCGCCAGTCCGTACAGGCCGCCGACCAGTTCGCCCTCATCCCAGACTTCCACCGAATGGGCAAAGCCGCGTCGATGCAATTCGATATAGGCGTCCTGCATCGCTTCGGTGATCCAGGTGCCGTCGGCGTATTCCCGGGGAGCGGCGCAGGCGTGGATCACGGCGTCGAAATCCTGATCGAAGGTCACTTTATAACGCTGTTTGCGCATCAATTTGCCGAGGCTGCGCGAGACGTGCAGTTCGTCGGGAAAAAGCACGGTGCGCGGATCCGGCGACCACCAGAGAATCGGCTGGCCTTCGGAAAACCATGGAAAGCAGCCATGGCGATAGGCCTGGATCAAGCGATCGGCAGACAGGTCACCGCCGGCCGCCAGCAATCCGTTGGGATCGCGCATGGCCTTTTCCAGTGGCGGGAAAGTCAGTGAGTTGCGTTGTAACCAAGTCAGCATGGCGTCCAGGCTTGCAGAAGGGGAGGGCGGTGGGCGCTGGGCCCGCGGTAAAGTGTGCCGGGAAATGACGCGAATGTCCTCCGTTGCAGTGCGGCTTTTGCGTAGCTGCAACTTGAGCATCCGGATGCGGTCGTAATCGGGCGTTGCACCGGTGCGGGCAAGGTTGTCGATGCCAATGTGTGGCACTCAGGGGAGATGAGGCGCAAATGCTTCGCTACGTTCATCAAATACACCTCATAAGCCTTTGTCACAAAAGGTAATGCATGCTCAAATTGAACGCCGGGTGTTGTGCGTTTGGCTATGCTTGAACCTGGGGCCTGGAAGCATGGCATCGAACGCGCAAACCCGTACAATGCCGGGCTGTTACAGAATATTCGCCGCGTGCCGTGTTTATAAAAGGCGGGGCGCAGTGTTAAAAGTAGTCTCCGTTGCGCCCGTCAATTTTTTTACCTGCCTGGATTGGGCAGTTTTTTATCGTCATTCAATAGATGGACGCGCCTCTGGCGCAGGAAAAGAAGCGTTTTGAAGAAATCCACGGAAGCACCAAAAACAGTCGTTCCGCTCTGGCGTCAACAGTTGCACTACCGGCTCAAGGAAGGTGCATTGATCGCCATCGGCGCCTTGTGCCTGTTCCTGATGATGGCGTTGCTGACCTACGGCAAGGACGATCCGGGCTGGAGCCACAACAGCAAGATCGACGACGTGCAGAACTTCGGCGGCCCGGCCGGTTCCTACAGCGCCGACATCCTGTTCATGGTGCTGGGTTACTTCGCATACATCTTCCCGTTGTTGCTGGCGATCAAGGCGTATCAGATCTTCCGTCAGCGTCACGAGCCCTGGCAGTGGAGCGGCTGGCTGTTTTCCTGGCGCCTGATCGGTCTGGTGTTCCTGGTGTTGTCCGGCGCTGCGCTGGCGCACATCCATTTCCATGCTGCCACTGGTTTGCCCGCTGGCGCCGGTGGTGCGCTGGGCGAAAGCCTTGGTGATCTGGCCCGCAATGCTCTGAACATTCAGGGCAGCACGTTGCTGTTCATCGCATTGTTCCTGTTCGGCCTGACGGTGTTCACCGACCTGTCGTGGTTCAAGGTGATGGACATCACCGGCAAGATCACCCTCGACCTGTTCGAACTGTTCCAGGGCGCGGTCAACCGCTGGTGGTCGGCGCGTACCGAGCGCAAGCAACTGGTCGCGCAACTGCGTGAAGTCGACGATCGCGTGCATGACGTGGTTGCACCGACGGTCACCGACAAGCGCGAGCAGGCCAAGGTCAAGGAGCGTCTGATCGAGCGCGAACAGGCTTTGAGCAAGCACATGTCCGAGCGCGAGAAACAGGTACCGCCGGTCATCGCGCCGGCCCCGGTCAAGGCGCCGGAGCCAAGCAAGCGCGTGCAGAAAGAGAAGCAGGTGCCGTTGTTCGTCGACAGCGCCGTGGAAGGCACCTTGCCGCCGATCTCGATCCTCGATCCTGCAGAAAAGAAACAACTCAATTATTCGCCCGAATCCCTGGCGGCGGTCGGCCACTTGCTGGAGATCAAGCTCAAGGAATTCGGCGTCGAAGTCACCGTGGATTCGATTCACCCCGGTCCGGTCATTACCCGTTACGAAATCCAGCCTGCTGCGGGTGTGAAGGTCAGCCGTATCGCCAACCTGGCGAAAGACCTTGCACGTTCGCTGGCCGTGACTAGCGTACGGGTGGTCGAAGTGATTCCGGGCAAGACTACGGTCGGTATCGAGATTCCCAACGAAGACCGGCAGATCGTGCGCTTCTCCGAAGTGCTGTCGACGCCCGAGTACGACAACTTCAAATCGCCGGTCACCCTGGCCCTGGGCCACGACATCGGCGGCAAACCGGTTATCACTGACCTGGCGAAGATGCCGCACCTGCTGGTGGCCGGTACCACCGGTTCCGGTAAGTCGGTGGGCGTGAACGCGATGATCCTGTCGATCCTGTTCAAGTCCGGTCCGGACGACGCCAAGCTGATCATGATCGACCCGAAAATGCTCGAGCTGTCGATCTACGAAGGCATTCCGCACCTGCTGTGCCCGGTCGTGACCGACATGAAGGACGCCGCCAACGCCCTGCGCTGGAGCGTGGCCGAGATGGAGCGTCGCTACAAGCTGATGGCGAAGATGGGCGTGCGAAACCTGTCCGGCTTCAACGCCAAGGTCAAGGAAGCCCAGGACGCCGGCGAGCCCCTGAGCGATCCGCTGTACAAACGCGAAAGCATCCACGACGAAGCGCCGCTGTTGCAGAAGCTGCCGACCATCGTTGTGGTCGTGGACGAATTCGCCGACATGATGATGATCGTCGGCAAGAAGGTAGAAGAACTGATCGCCCGTATCGCCCAGAAGGCGCGTGCGGCCGGTATCCACCTGATCCTCGCGACCCAGCGGCCGTCGGTGGACGTGATCACCGGTCTGATCAAGGCCAACATCCCGACGCGGATGGCGTTCCAGGTATCGAGCAAGATCGACTCCCGGACCATCATCGACCAGGGCGGTGCCGAACAACTGCTCGGCCACGGTGACATGCTCTACATGCCGCCGGGCACCAGCCTGCCGATCCGGGTTCACGGCGCCTTCGTGTCCGACGATGAAGTTCACCGGGTGGTGGAAGCCTGGAAACTGCGCGGCGCGCCGGAATACAACGACGACATCCTCAACGGTGTCGAAGAGGCGGGCAGCGGTTTCGAAGGCAGCAGCGGCGGCGGTGACGGCGACGATCCGGAAGCCGACGCGCTGTACGACGAAGCCGTGCAGTTCGTGCTGGAAAGCCGTCGCGCCTCCATCTCCGCTGTACAGCGCAAGCTGAAGATCGGCTACAACCGTGCCGCGCGCATGATCGAAGCCATGGAAATGGCCGGGGTCGTGACGTCGATGAACACCAACGGTTCCCGCGAAGTCCTGGCCCCTGGCCCGGTACGCGACTGATTCGATACCCTGATCCAAATGCAATGGACGGTGCATGAAGCGCCGTCCACTTTCCCACGAGTATTCAAGAGGACTCCCATGCGTCTTATCCGCATGTTGTTGCCGGTACTGGCTCTGACCACCCTCACGGCTCACGCCGATGACAAGGATGTGGCTCGCCTGACCCAATTGCTCGAAACATCCAAGACCCTGACCGCCAATTTTTCCCAGCTGACCCTCGACGGCAGCGGCACCCAGTTGCAGGAAACCACCGGCGACATGACCCTGCAGCGTCCAGGCCTGTTCTACTGGCACACCAATGCGCCCGCCGAGCAGACCATGGTGTCCGACGGCAAGAAAGTCACCCTGTGGGACCCGGACCTGGAACAGGCCACCATCAAGAAGCTCGATGAGCGTCTGACCCAGACCCCGGCCCTGTTGCTGTCCGGCGACGTATCGAAGATCAGCCAGAGCTTCGACATCAGCGCCAAGGAAGCCGGCGGCGTGATCGACTTCACTCTGAAGCCGAAAACCAAGGACACCCTGTTCGACAGCCTGCGTCTGTCGTTCCGCAATGGTCTGGTCAATGACATGCAACTGATCGACAGCGTCGGCCAGCGCACCAACATCCTGTTCACCGGTGTGAAGGCCAACGAAGCGGTCCCTGCATCGAAGTTCAAGTTCGACATCCCGAAGGGTGCCGACGTGATCCAGGAATAAACACAGAGGTTTCAACGGTACGTGATGGATCTGTTTCGCAGTGCACCGATTGCCCAGCCACTGGCCGCCCGTTTGCGGGCGACCAATCTGGATGAGTACGTCGGTCAGGAACACGTGCTCGCTCGCGGCAAGCCTTTGCGCGAAGCGCTGGAGCAGGGTGCCCTGCATTCGATGATCTTCTGGGGCCCGCCGGGCGTGGGCAAGACCACGCTGGCGCGGTTGTTGGCGGAAGTCTCGGATGCGCATTTCGAAACGGTCTCGGCGGTGTTGGCCGGGGTCAAGGAGATCCGTCAGGCGGTGGAAATCGCCAAGCAGCAGGCCGGCCAGTATGGCAAGCGCACGATCCTGTTTGTCGATGAAGTGCACCGCTTCAACAAGTCTCAACAGGACGCCTTCCTGCCGTACGTTGAAGACGGCACGCTGATCTTCATTGGCGCCACCACTGAAAACCCTTCTTTTGAACTGAACAACGCGTTGCTGTCGCGGGCGCGGGTCTACGTGCTCAAGAGCCTCGACGAAGCGGCGTTGCGCAAACTGGTGCACCGCGCGCTCACCGAAGAGCGTGGTCTGGGCAAGCGTCATCTGACCCTCAGCGATGAAGGCTTCCAGATGTTGCTGTCCGCCGCCGACGGTGATGGCCGGCGCCTGCTGAACCTGCTGGAAAACGCGTCGGACCTGGCCGAAGACAACAGCGAGATGGGCACCGAGCTGCTGCAAAGCCTGCTCGGCGACACTCGCCGGCGTTTCGACAAGGGTGGCGAAGCGTTCTACGACCAGATTTCTGCGTTGCACAAATCGGTGCGGGGCTCCAATCCGGACGGCGCGCTGTACTGGTTTGCGCGAATGATCGACGGCGGCTGCGATCCGCTGTACCTGGCTCGGCGCGTGGTGCGCATGGCCAGCGAAGACATCGGCAATGCCGATCCTCGTGCCCTGAGCCTGTGCCTGGCCGCGTGGGAAGTGCAGGAACGTCTCGGCAGCCCGGAGGGTGAGTTGGCAGTGGCTCAGGCCATCACGTATCTGGCGTGTGCCCCGAAAAGCAACGCGGTGTACATGGGCTTCAAGACCGCGCTGCGCGCCGCCGCCGAACACGGTTCGCTGGAAGTGCCGCTGCACCTGCGCAATGCGCCGACCAAATTGATGAAGCAGTTGGGCTACGGCGACGAATACCGTTACGCCCACGACGAACCGGACGCCTACGCGGCCGGCGAAGACTATTTCCCGGAAGAACTCGACCCGATTCCGTTCTACCAACCGGTGCCCCGTGGCCTGGAGTTGAAGATCGGCGAAAAGCTCAACCACCTCGCCCAACTTGATCGTTTAAGCCCCCGGCAGCGGAGAAAATAGTGGTTCCATTGATCGTTGCAGTCTCCGTAGGCGGGATTGCCGGCACCTTGTTGCGCTTCGCCACCGGCAATTGGGTCAACGCCAATTGGCCGCGGCACTTCTATACCGCGACGCTGGCCGTTAATATCGTGGGCTGTCTGCTGATTGGCGTGTTGTACGGCCTGTTTTTGATACGCCCGGAAGTACCGATCGAGGTACGTGCCGGGTTGATGGTCGGCTTCCTCGGGGGGCTGACGACTTTTTCATCCTTTTCACTGGATACGGTGCGCCTGCTGGAAAGCGGGCAAGTGCCGCTGGCCCTGGGCTATGCGGCCATCAGCGTATTCGGCGGGCTGCTCGCGACCTGGGCCGGCCTGTCCCTGACCAAACTTTGATAACGAGAAACCGACATGCTCGATTCCAAACTGTTACGTAGCAACCTCCAGGACGTAGCGGACCGCCTGGCTTCCCGTGGCTTTGCCCTGGATGTCGCGCGCATCGAAGCGCTGGAAGAACAGCGCAAGACCGTCCAGACCCGCACCGAAGCACTGCAGGCTGAGCGTAACGCGCGTTCCAAATCCATCGGTCAGGCCAAGCAGCGCGGCGAAGACATCGCGCCGCTGATGGCGGACGTCGAGCGTATGGCGGGCGAACTGAGTGCCGGTAAAGTCGAACTGGACGCGATCCAGACCGAGCTGGATTCGATCCTGCTGGGCATTCCGAACCTGCCGCACGAATCGGTTCCGGTCGGCGAAGACGAAGACGGCAACGTCGAAGTCCGCCGCTGGGGCACCCCGACGGCTTTCGACTTCCCGGTTCAGGACCACGTGGCCCTGGGCGAGAAGTTCGGCTGGCTCGACTTCGAAACCGCCGCCAAGCTGTCCGGCGCGCGTTTCGCACTGCTGCGTGGCCCGATTGCCCGTCTGCACCGCGCACTGGCGCAGTTCATGATCAACCTGCACGTCACCGAGCATGGCTACGAAGAGGCTTACACGCCTTATCTGGTTCAGGCCCCGGCGCTGCAAGGCACCGGTCAACTGCCGAAGTTCGAAGAAGACCTGTTCAAGATCGCTCGCGAAGGCGAAGCCGATCTGTACCTGATCCCGACCGCCGAAGTGTCGCTGACCAACATCGTGGCCGGTGAAATCGTCGATTCGAAACAACTGCCGATCAAGTTCGTCGCTCACACCCCGTGCTTCCGCAGCGAAGCCGGCGCGTCGGGTCGTGACACTCGCGGCATGATCCGCCAGCACCAGTTCGACAAAGTTGAAATGGTCCAGATCGTCGAGCCGTCGAAGTCGATGGAAGCGCTGGAAGGCCTGACCGCCAATGCCGAGAAAGTCCTGCAACTGCTGGAGCTGCCTTACCGCACTCTGGCGCTGTGCACCGGCGACATGGGCTTCAGCGCAGTCAAGACTTACGACCTGGAAGTGTGGATTCCGAGCCAGGACAAGTACCGTGAAATCTCGTCGTGCTCCAACTGCGGCGACTTCCAGGCCCGCCGCATGCAGGCGCGTTTCCGCAACCCGGAAACCGGCAAGCCTGAGCTGGTGCACACCCTGAACGGTTCCGGCCTGGCGGTCGGTCGTACCCTGGTTGCCGTGCTGGAAAACTACCAGCAGGCCGACGGTTCGATCCGCGTGCCGGACGTGCTGAAGCCGTACATGGGTGGCCTTGAGGTCATCGGCTAAATGAAATATCTGCCGCTGTTTCACAACCTGCGCGGCAGTCGTGTGTTGGTCGTCGGTGGGGGGGAGATTGCCTTGCGCAAGTCCCGCCTGCTGGCCGATGCCGGTGCGCTGCTGCGGGTGGTCGCACCTGAAATCGAAGCGCAACTGCGCGAACTGGTTGCCGCCAGCGGTGGCGAATGCCTGTTGCGTGGCTACGCCGAAACGGATCTGGACGGTTGCGGGCTGATCATTGCCGCCACCGACGACGAAGCGTTGAACGCGCAGGTTTCCGCCGATGCCCATCGGCGTTGCGTGCCGGTCAATGTGGTCGATGCGCCAGCGCTGTGCAGCGTGATTTTCCCGGCAATCGTCGATCGTTCACCGCTGATCATCGCGGTCTCCAGCGGCGGCGATGCGCCAGTGCTGGCCCGGCTGATCCGCGCCAAGATCGAAACCTGGATTCCCTCGACCTACGGCCATCTGGCCGGTCTGGCCGCGCGGTTTCGCGATCAGGTCAAAGGCCTGTTTCCCGATGTGCAGCAACGTCGCGGTTTTTGGGAAGACGTGTTCCAGGGGCCGATTGCCGATCGCCAGCTGGCTGGGCAGGGCGCCGAGGCCGAGCGTCTGTTGCAGGCGAAAATCGACGGCGAAGCGAGTGTTACCACGGGCGAGGTGTATCTGGTGGGCGCAGGGCCGGGCGATCCGGATCTGCTGACCTTTCGCGCCTTGCGTCTGATGCAGCAAGCCGATGTGGTGCTGTACGACCGCTTGGTGGCGCCCGCGATTCTTGAGCTGTGCCGCCGCGATGCCGAGCGTGTCTACGTCGGCAAACGTCGCGCCGACCACGCCGTGCCGCAGGATCAGATCAACCAGCAACTGGTGGATCTGGCCAAGGCCGGCAAGCGTGTGGTGCGGTTGAAGGGCGGGGATCCGTTCATCTTCGGCCGCGGTGGCGAAGAGATCGAGGAACTGGCGGCCCATGGCATCCCGTTTCAGGTGGTACCGGGCATCACGGCAGCCAGCGGTTGCGCGGCGTATGCCGGGATTCCGCTGACCCATCGCGATTACGCGCAGTCGGTGCGTTTCGTCACCGGGCACCTGAAGGACGGTTCGACCGATCTGCCATGGGCCGACCTTGTCGCGCCGGCGCAGACGCTGGTGTTCTACATGGGCCTGGTGGGGTTGCCGGTCATCTGCGAGCAGTTGATCAAACATGGTCGTGCTGCCGATACCCCGGCCGCGCTGATCCAGCAGGGCACCACGGTCAATCAGCGGGTCTTCACCGGCACGCTGGCCGACCTGCCGCGTCTGGTGGCGGAGCATGAAGTGCATGCGCCGACGCTGGTGATCGTCGGCGAAGTGGTGCAACTGCGCGAGAAACTGGCGTGGTTCGAGGGCGCCCAGGGTCAGATCTGACGACTCTGAAGGGATCGTTCCCACGCGGTGGGAACGATCCTGCTCTCAACCTCTGCACCAAACCCCTTTCCCGCCCAACCGGTTCCGGTCATGGGCCACAGTGAAATCCTGCTCCGGCCCCTTCGGCACAACCCCCGTCGGGTTGATGGTCTTGTGGCTGCCGTAGTAGTGATTCTTGATGTGCTGAAAGTCCACGGTCTCGGCAACGCCCGGCCACTGGTACATCTCACGCAACCAGTTCGACAGATTCGGATAATCGCTGATCCGCCGCAGATTGCATTTGAAGTGCCCGTGGTACACCGCGTCGAAACGAATCAGCGTGGTGAACAAGCGCACGTCCGCCTCGGTCAGGTATTCGCCCGTCAGATAACGGTTGGCGCCCAGCACCTGCTCCAGATGATCCAGCTCGGCAAATACATCATCGAACGCTTCTTCATAGGCTTTTTGCGAGGTCGCAAACCCGGCGCGGTACACGCCGTTGTTCACGGCAGGGTAGATCCGCTCATTCAGCGCATCGATCTCACTGCGTAATGGCGCCGGATAGAAGTCCAGATCGTTGCCGGTCAAGTCATCGAAAGCACTGTTGAACATGCGGATGATCTCCGCCGATTCGTTGCTGACGATGCGCTTGAGCTTCTTGTCCCACAGCACCGGCACGGTGACGCGGCCGGTGTAGTCGGCGGTGTCGGCGGTGTAGCGCTGGTGCATGAAATCGAAGTGGTCGAGTTTGTCGCCGGTCGAACCGAGGTTCTGGTCGAAGGTCCAGCCGTTTTCCAGCATCAGCCAGCTAACGACGGAAACATCGATCAGGCTTTCCAGGCCCTTGAGCTTGCGCAGAATCAGCGTGCGATGCGCCCACGGACAGGCGAGGGAGACATAAAGGTGATAACGCCCGGCTTCGGCAGTAAAACCGCCTTCACCACTCGGGCCCGGCTCGCCGTTGCGAGTGACCCAGTTGCGACGCTGCGCCTGTTCGCGCTGGAACGCGCCGTCCTTGCTGCTTTCGTACCACTTGTCCTGCCAGCGGCCGTCGACGAGTAAACCCATGATCAAGACTCCAGAAACCAATATTCGTTGGAGTCGAGTCTATTCCGATGAGTTCGAACAAAAAGCGCAAAGATCGGGCGTTAATGATCGGTTAAATCGATTTGTCCCGCGCGGCCCAGTATTGCCCGGCGGTTTCGAAAGCCTGCTCACGGGGTTGGCCGAGGCCACGCAGCGCCAGCGCCATGGTCGAGATCAACGCCATTTGCGGGTAACTGTCGACCACATCGCCACGCCAGACGGCCTTCAAATGCTCGATATCCAGCGAAGAAGGTTTGACGTGACGCTGCGCCGACAGCTGCGGCCATTCCTCGTTCCAGCTCTCGCCGCCGGTGGTGCCGTACAGGTGACTGTCGGCATCCGGGTTGATCTCGATTTCGCCGCCGTCGCCCTTGATCACGATGGCCGTGTCGCCAAGCAGGCCGCTGGCATCGCGGTGCACCGCTTGATAGCCGGGGTGGAAAATACTCTGCAGGCCGCAACGCGCGCCCAATGGATTGAGGATTCGCGCCAGCGAATGGATCGGCGAGCGCAGGCCGAGGGTGTTGCGCAGGTCGATCATCCGTTGCAGCTGCGGCGCCCAGTCCACCAGCGGCATGAACGCCAGGCCACCGTTATCCAGCGCCACGCCGACCTGTTGCCAGTTGCGGCACAGTGGGATGTTCAGTTCACCGAGCAGTTGTTCGGAGTACAAGCGCCCGGCGGTGTGCGCGCCGCCGCCGTGCATGAAGATGCGCACGCCGTTCTGCGCCAGGCACTTGGCCGCCAGCAGATACCACGGCAGGTGACGCTTCTTGCCGGCATAGGTCGGCCAATCCAGATCGACCTTCAACTCTGGCGCCTGCAAGCGTTCGCGCAGGGCTTCGGTGAAGCCGGCCATTTCCTCGGCGCTTTCTTCCTTGTGCCGCAGCAGCATCAGGAAGGCGCCGAGCTGGGTTTCTTCGACCGCTTCGTCGAGCACCATGCCCATGGCTTGCCGGGCTTCCTCGCGGGTCAGGTCGCGGGCGCCGCGCTTGCCCTTGCCGAGGATGCGCACGAACTGGGCGAACGGGTGTTCGGCGGGCGTTTCGAGGGTCAGCGCTGGATAGTCGGTCATAGGCAATTCGTCGGTTTGGGCAGGCCCGCCAGTTTCGCGGCGAGTTTGGCAGGGGTGCCTTTGAACAGTCGGTTCAGGTGCAGGCTGTTGCCTTTCTCCGCGCCGAGTTTGAGCGCGGTGTACTTGATCAGCGGCCGGGTGGCCGGGGACAACTGGAATTCGGCATAGAAGCTGCGCAGCAGTTCGAGGACTTCCCAATGTTCCGGGCTCAGCTCGATGTCTTCGGCAGCGGCGAGGGCGCTGGCGACTTCGGCCGACCAGTCGTTGAGGTCGACCAGGAAGCCGTCCTTGTCCAGTTCGATGGCGCGGGCGCCGACGGTCAACGCATTCATAGCCAGCTGTTGACCTTGTCGTGGTGAATCGACAGCTCGACGAAGGCCGGGTAATCGATGGCTTCGGCCCAGTCCGGAATCTGCACGGCACGGGCTTGCGCGTCTTCGGCCAGCACGAACAATTTCACCTTACGCGATTCCAGCGCACTGAACGGCGCAGTGCCGGGTTGCAGCGCATAAGCGGCATCGCCAGACAGCAACAGCGCATCGGCAGCGCCCAGCAGGCGCAGGCAACTGGTCAGGCGTTCGTCGCCGAACGGGGAGTGGGACAAAACATGCAAAGTCGACATCAGAGGGTGATCACCTGGTCGTAACGGTCAATAAGGGCGGTGATTTGTTCGGCGGCCAAAGGCTGCGCCTCGTCCAGCGAACGATCGCCGAGGCCGCGAGCACTGGCGCTGTCGGCGCAGTAGAACAGCTCTTCGACGCCGAACATCGGCAACGCTTGCAGGTTGGCGCTCAGGTCTTTCTGTTGCAGGGCTTTGGCGTTCTGCCCGGCGGCCAGTTGCAGCACGCCGTCGTCGAGAAACAGCAGGCCGATCGGCAGATCGAACGCGCCCCCGGCGAGCACGATGTCGAGCGCTTCGCGGGCGCCGGGGCCGGACCACGGCGATTGGCGGCTGATAATCAGAAGGGACTTGGCCATGTCATGCGCCTCCGAAACAGATCAGGCGGTCGGCATCCTGCACCGCGTCATGCAACTGGCCGAGGCCGGACAATTCCCACGGTGCGCTGACGGCCACGGCGTCACGTTGATAACGCCCGGCTTCCTCGGTATTCAACACGCCACGGCGCAGGGCTGCGGCGATGCACACCACGCCGTCGAGGTTTTGTTCGGTGATAAAGGTTCGCCACTGTTTGGGCAGGTCCAGTTCGTCCTGCGGCGTGACCACGGCGTCGGACGCGTTGTGGACTCCGTCCTGATAGAAAAACAGCCGGACAATCTCATGCCCGCCGGCCAGCGCGGCCTGAGCGAACAGCAGGGCGCGGCGCGAGGAGGGCGCATGGGCGGCGGAAAACAGCGCAATGGCGAACTTCATGACGGACTCGATCAGCAAAACTGCGGCCATGATAAAGCTTTCTCGGCGGGGCGGCGAAGCGGATGTTTCCCGCGCCCGTTTCGATGCGAGCAGGTGTCCGTCAACGCGGCATATAGCCCAGTTGCCAACGCCGCGGAATCTTCAGGGTCAGCAGCCCCAGTACGGCGGCAAACAGTCCGCTGACCAACATCGCCTTGAGCCCCAGATGATGTTCCAGCACTGCCCCCAGAATGGCGCCGACCAGCATCCCGCTCCACGGCACCAGTTGCACCCGCCAGCCGCTTCGCCGTTCGCCGAGCACCCACCGGCCCAATCCACGGCCGAATCGGGACAGGGCGCCGGTGACGTACGTCAGCCCGACCGGCAGACCGTTCACTTCTTCCACCGCCGCGTTGAGCATGCCCATCGCAATGATCGCCGCCAGCAGGGCCGGCAGTTGCGTGTCAAAGGGCCAGGCCGCCAAACAGAGCAGGGCGGCGATGGATAGCAGCAACGGCAGCGCCCGCCGACCACCCAGTCGGCTGACCACAACCCCGAGGGCATTACCGACAATGAACGTGGCGACCAGCAGGATCAGCCTTAACGTCAGTGCGCTGTCGCCATCACTGATCGCCACCGCCAGCCGCGTGGTGTTGCCGCTCATGAAGGAAACGAAATCGCCGCTGGCCATGAAGCCGATGGCGTCGGTCATGCCGGCCAGTACCGACAGGCTGGCAACCAGCGCCAGGCCTACACGGCCGCGCCATTTCTGTATGTGAAGATGTCCGGGGCTGGCGCGGTGGGTCGAGGTGGAAGGCAGCATCGAGGCAGCGTCCTTGAGCGGGGTTTACGGTTCTATGCCATACAGATCGCAGTACTCCAGCCAGTCCATCCCGGCCATTTCCGCCACTTCACGATGCACTTCCAGGCGTTGCGCCTGATACTCCTCGGGCGTCGCAGCGGTGAGCTGCAACGTCAGCTCCCAGGCAAACAAACCCTGGCTTTCGGCCTCGGCTTCGAAGGCTTCGTGCAGGCGTTCTTCGCGGTACTGCGCCTGGGTTTCGCCCTTGGCCTGGGCGAGCAGCGGGTTGAGGTGGTCAAGGGCTTCGCGCAGTTCCGGACGCGCATCGAGAAACAGTTTCAGGGCCTGTTCGTGTCGCTGGTCAGTAGGCGCCATGGGCTTTCCTTGTAAGGCTGATGACCGTTAATGTGCCGCAGCGGCCGACATGTGTCGCGCTCTAAATGCAGTAAAGCAGAACGATTTTTGGCGTTGCGGTGATACAGTCCGGTTTTTTCCGAATGAGCGAATGCAATGCGAATGCTGATGGTGGCACTGGCGGCGACCCTGCTGGCCGGTTGCGCGGGTTCGGCGATGGAAGACGCCCGCACGCAAACCCCTTACAAGACCCTGAATTCGGACAAGCCCGAAAAAGTCGTGGCCCAGTGCGTGCAATTCGCCTGGCAGGACGAAGCGGTGTTCGGCGTGGACGCAGCGGCGTATCTGCAACCGGGCAAGAAGGGTGGTTCGACGGTCTACACGCGCTCGGCGGAGTCGTTTGTCGACTTGACCACGGATGCGTCTGGCACCGTGCTGAATTACTACGCGCAGAAGGATGATTTTGTGGCCAAGCGCCGCTTGGCAGCGCTGGCCACTTGTCTGTAACGGGCAGCTGAATGCGCTGACGCTACGCGACCCTCGCCAGCCTGCAGGCGAGGGTCGCTGAACTCACTCAATCAAACGCTTCTGGAAGAAATGCCGCTTGTGCCCCAGCGGATAATCCACAATCTCGCCACACTCGGTATATCCCAGTTTTTTATAGAACCCGGGCGCTTGAAAATCAAAGGTATCGAGCCAGATCCCCACGCAGTCTTTTTCCCGGGCGAATTCCTCGACCATGTTCATCAGCTTCGAGCCGATGCCCTGTCCCCGGCCTTCTTCCGGCACCGCCAGCAACTCGATAAACAGCCACCGATAGAACGTGTGCCCATAGAGGCCACCGAGGATCGCGTCGTTATCGTCGCGCACCAGCAACGCGACCGGTTCGTACAGCGAAGGCCCGGCTTTGGCGATGTTATGGGCACGCAGGGGCGCCAGGATGGCTGCGCGCTGTTCTTCGGTGGGGTCCTGTGACAGCTCGATCCGCAACGTCATGTTGTCTTCCTTGTAGTAATGAATCGGCAGCCTATCGCGCCGCAGCCGATTGAAGCAATCGCTTGGAACCGTCGCTGCTGCGCCGGGGTCTAGCCCTTTAGGGCGTCCATCCGGAACGCGTTTGCCTGGGAGATTCCATGAACATTTTCGAAGCCCTGCGTGAAAGCCACGATCGTCAACGGACCTACGCGAAATCGTTGATCAAGACCAGCGGTGACACCCCGGAAAGGGTCGAGGCCTACAAGCAGCTGAAGGCTGAGCTTCAGGCCCACGAAACGGCCGAAGAGCGCCATTTCTATATCCCGCTGATGGAGTTCGACAACGGTGTCGACCTCAGCCGCCATGCCATCGCCGAGCACCATGAAATGGACGAAATGATGGAAGAGCTCGACGAGACCGAGATGTCCAGCCCGGCCTGGCTGGCCACGGCGAAAAAGCTCTCGGAGAAGGTCCATCACCACCTGCAGGAAGAAGAGCAGAAGTTCTTCCAGATGGCCGGCAAGCTGCTCGACGACAAACAAAAGGAACAGCTCGCCGGGCAGTATCAAAAGGAGTTCGAGGCGCAGCTTCCCTGAACCGGTGAATGCAGGTTTTTGTAATGACGCGGTGTAGTCTTTTTGCCATGCGTCAGGTGAGCGTCGTCGCAATGAACTGTGTTTATATACAGTGTTTCGGCGTTTTTCGAGTTTCGCCGAGGCAGACTGCGACAAAACCGCCGATGGACAAAAAATCCCCCTCCGTTAGCTTGAAGGCCTCTCCTCGGACAGGAGAGTTCTTAAATCAACGGAGTGAAAAACATGAACCAACCACAAGCTCAAACCCAACTGCGACACGGTCGCGTCATTTCCCCTGCAAGCCGCGGCGCGGTGGCCATCGAGCAAGGATTGCTCGGCGGTTGGCAGGTCAATGAAATGGAAGGCGGCAAGAACTTTCCGGCACTCGCGGCCGGCCCGTTCCCGGCGCCATTCGAAAGCGACAATCCGAGCGTCGTACCGCCTGCTGACGGCTATATTCTCAGTGGCGGCAAGAACGACGCACGTGACTGTGTGAACTTCACCGCAGAAGAAATGAGCAAGAAACTCGGGCGTCCATTCTCCTGGCCGCTGCTCAATGTCACCCCCGGCCAGACCCTTGAGGTCAAATGGGAGTACACCGCGCCGCACACCACCCGCGGTTATCGCTGGCTGATCACCAAGGATGGCTGGGACCCGAAACAACGCATCACCCGAGCGCAACTGGAGGCGCAACCGTTCGCCGAGGATTTCTATCCGCAAGTGCCGTACTACAGTCATTCGGCGGAATTGAAAGCCAAGGTCAACCACGCCGTGAAACTTCCGGGCAACAAGCAGGGTCATCACGTCATCGTCCTGATGTGGATCGTCGCCAACACCGGCAACGCCTTCTATCAGGCCTTCGATGTGGACTTCAAATAAGCCCGCAACGTCAATCCCACACGTTCTGAAGGATTAGAACATGTCAAACATCGACTTCACCCTATTGAAAAACCAGGCCAGCGACGCGGCGTCACTGATGCCAAGCCTTGCCGGCAAGAAGATCCTCATGGGCTTCTGGCACAACTGGCCGGCCGGCCCGAGCGACGGTTACCAGCGCGGCCAGTTCGCCAACATCGCCCTGGAAAACGTGCCGAAGGAATACAACGTGGTCGCGGTGGCCTTCATGAAGGGCAGCGGGATACCGACCTTCAAGCCGTTCAACGTCTCCGATGCCGAGTTCCGCCGTCAGGTCGGCGTGCTCAACAGTCAGGGGCGGGCCGTGCTGATTTCCCTGGGCGGTGCCGATGCGCACATCGAGTTGCGCGCCGGTCAGGAGCAGCCGCTGGCCAACGAAATCATCCGGCTGGTGGAAACCTACGGCTTCGATGGTCTGGACATCGATCTTGAACAGAGCGCGATTGATTTCGCTGCCAACAAGACCGTCCTGCCGGCCGCGCTGAAGCTGGTCAAGGATCACTATGCAGGCCAGGGCAAGCATTTCATCATCAGCATGGCACCGGAGTTTCCGTACCTGACCACCTCCGGCAAATACGTCGGTTACCTGCAGGCGCTGGAAGGCTATTACGACTTCATCGCTCCGCAGTTCTACAACCAGGGCGGCGACGGGGTCTGGGTGCCGGAAGCCAATAACGGCAACGGCGCGTGGATCGCCCAGAACAACGACGCGATGAAAGAGGACTTCCTCTATTACCTGACCGAGAGTCTGGTGACCGGTACTCGCGGTTTTACGAAGATCCCGGCGGACAAGTTCGTCATCGGCCTGCCGGCCAACGTCGATGCCGCCGCCACCGGTTACGTGATCGACAAGACCGTGGTCGGCAACGCGATGAAACGCCTGGCGGTAAAAGGACATCCGATCAAGGGCCTGATGACCTGGTCGGTGAACTGGGACAACGGCACCAGCAAGGATCGCGTGCCGTACAACTGGGAATTCAGTCGGCGTTATGGACCGCTGATTCACGGGGCGCCATCTGCGGCGCAGGGCGCTGATGCAGCAACGGTGAACGTCGCTCATCAGTAGTCAGTGAAGGAAAAGCCCGGTAGCGCTGCCGGGCTTTTTTTTCGTCGGCGGTTCGCAGCATTTCACCTACCATGGCCATCTTCCGATGACAAAAAAGGATCAGGCGTCATGTCCAACACAGCCGAGCGGGTCAACATCGTCGATACCCAGGTGTTGTCCCACGACTGGTATCTGCTGAAGAAAATCACCTTCGACTATCACCGCAACAAAGGTGACTGGCAGCGTCAGACGCGCGAGGTTTACGACCGTGGCAATGGCGCGGCGATTCTGCTGTTCAACCGCGAACAACGCACCGTGGTGCTGACCCGGCAGTTCCGCCTGCCGGTGTTCGTCAACGGTCACGACGGTTTGCTGATTGAAGTGGCGGCCGGACTGCTTGAAGGCGCGGCGCCGGAGCAACGCATCCGCGACGAAGCAGAGGAAGAAACCGGTTACCGCGTGCATGACGTGAAGAAGGTCTTCGAGGCCTACATGAGCCCCGGCTCGGTGACCGAGAAACTGCACTTTTTCATCGCCGAGTACGATGCCTCGTCAAAGGTCAGTGAAGGGGGCGGTCTGGAAGAAGAGACCGAAGAACTTGAAGTGCTGGAGTGGCGTTTCGACGACGCGCTGGCGGCGTTCCAGCGCGGCGAGATCTGCGATGCCAAGACCATCATGCTGCTGCAATACGCGGCGATGAATAACCTGTTCGGCGGTTAAAACAGATCGCCGGTTTTACCGATGTCCGACCACTGGCCACCCTCCAGGGTCAGCAAGCGCTCTTTGGCTTCAAGGCCTCCGGCAAACCCGGTCAGTTTTCCTGAGACGCCGATGACTCGATGGCACGGCGCAATGATCGAAATCGGATTGCGCCCGTTCGCCGCGCCGACGGCACGCACCGCACTCGGGTGGCCGATCTGTTCGGCGATCTGGCTGTAGGTGCGGGTTTCGCCAAACGGAATGGTCAGCAGCGCGGCCCAGACCTTTTTCTGGAACTCGGTGCCGGCAAAGTCCAGCTCCAGATCGAACGCGTTTCGCGTTCCTGCAAAATATTCTTCCAGCTGACGCGCGGTTTTCATCAGCACCGGATTGTCCGGTGATTCGCTCATCGGCCCGAGGCGCACCCGGTTCGGTTTGTCGTTTTCCCAGAGGATGGCGGCCAGACGTGAGCCGTTCGCGACCAGCTTCAACTCGCCGACAGGCGAGGGCAGGGTGATGAACGTGTAGGCCATGGGAAAAACTCCGGTACGGGGGCGAAAACTGCGCCCAGCATACTGCCGGATCGGGGAGGCGCAAACCGTAATCGCGACCATACTGGCTGATGCTCTTGAAGCGCTTTCCTACCTTATAAAAAGAAGAGACCGACTCATGAAGTACGAACCTTTTGCCAAATCGCTGATTGCGACCTCATTGGCGCTCAGCTGCCTCATGGCCCATGCCGCCTCGGTTGCCCCGGTCGCTGCCGAAAACGGCATGGTGGTCACCGCCCAGCACCTGGCCACTCACGTGGGTGTCGACGTGTTGAAAAGTGGCGGCAACGCGGTGGATGCGGCGGTCGCCGTGGGTTATGCACTGGCGGTGGTTTACCCGGCGGCGGGGAACCTCGGTGGTGGTGGTTTCATGACCATTCAACTGGCGGACGGACGCAAGACCTTCCTCGACTTCCGCGAAAAAGCCCCGCTGGCCGCGACAGCCAACATGTACCTCGACAAGGACGGTAACGTCATTCCGGATCTGAGTACCCGTGGCCACCTCGCGGTCGGCGTTCCGGGCACCGTGTCCGGCATGGAGCTGGCGTTGAGCAAGTACGGCACCAAACCGCGCAAGGAAATGATTGCCCCGGCCATCAAACTGGCCGAAGAAGGTTTTGCGCTGGAACAAGGCGACGTCGAGCTGCTGGAGTACGCCACCGACGTGTTCAAGAAGGACATCAAGGATTCCGGCGCGATCTTTCTGAGCAACGGCGAGCCGATGCAGGTCGGGCAGAAACTGGTGCAGAAGGACCTGGGTAAAACCCTGCGCACCATTTCCGAAAAAGGCGCCGACGGTTTCTACAAAGGCTGGGTGGCCGATGCCATCGTCACCTCCAGTCAGGCCAACAAGGGCATCATCACCCAGGCCGACCTCGACAAATACAAGACCCGCGAACTGGCCCCGGTGGAGTGCGACTATCGTGGCTACCACGTCGTGTCGGCACCGCCGCCAAGCTCCGGCGGCGTCGTGATCTGTCAGATCATGAACATTCTCGAAGGCTATCCGATGAAGGATCTGGGCTTCCATTCGGCCCAGGGCATGCACTACCAGATCGAAGCGATGCGCCACGCGTACGTGGATCGCAACAGCTATCTGGGCGACCCGGATTTTGTGAAAAACCCGATCGAGCACCTGCTGGACAAGAACTACGCGACCAAGCTGCGTGATGCGATCCAGCCGCAGAAGGCCGGTGTGTCGGCGGAACTCAAACCCGGCGTCGCGCCCCATGAAGGCAGCAACACCACGCACTATTCGATCGTCGACAAGTGGGGCAACGCGGTCTCGGTCACCTACACCCTCAACGACTGGTTCGGCGCGGGCGTGATGGCAAGCAAGACCGGGGTGATTCTCAACGATGAAATGGACGACTTCACCTCCAAGGTCGGCGTGCCGAACATGTACGGCCTGGTGCAGGGTGAGGCCAACGCCATCGCTCCCGGCAAGGCACCGTTGTCATCGATGAGCCCGACCATCGTCACCAAGGACGGCAAAGTGGTGATGGTGGTTGGTACGCCGGGTGGCAGCCGAATCATTACCGCGACCCTGCTGACCATGCTCAACGCCATCGATTACGGCATGGGCCTGCAGGAAGCGGTCGACGCGCCACGTTTCCACCAGCAGTGGATGCCGGAGGAAACCAACCTCGAAGACTTCGCCGCCAGCCCTGACACGAAGAAGATTCTCGAGAGCTGGGGCCACAAGTTCGCGGGTCCGCAGGACGCCAACCATATCGCCGCGATTCTGGTCGGTGCACCGTCGCTGGGGGGTAAACCGGTCGGCAAGAACCGCTTCTACGGCGCCAACGATCCACGGCGCAACACCGGGTTGTCATTGGGTTACTGAGCAGAGTAAAAAGGGGGCGGGCACACGTCCGCCCCTGTCTCAAGGACCGATCAAGGAAGGCTCACCATGACCACCGCATTGCTGATCATCGATGTCCAGCGCGCCCTGTGCACAGGCGAATACGAATGCCACGACATCAAACGGGTGATCGATACCATCAACGGCCTCAGCGCCCGCGCGCGTCAATCGGGTGTGCCGGTGGTGCTGATCCAGCACAACGAAAAGGACAGTCCGTTAGCTCACGGTGCCGAAGGCTGGCAACTGGCTGACGGCCTGGCCACCACACCCGGCGATCTGCGCGTCGACAAGACCGCCAACGACTCGTTCTACCAGACCAACCTGCAGAAGCTGATCCCCCGGGAAGACTTCGACCGCCTGGTGATTTGCGGTCTGCAAACCGATTACTGCGTCAACGCCACCGTGCGCCAGGCCCATCAACTGGGCTACGACGTGGAACTGGCGGCCGATGCGCACTCCACCGTCGACAACGGCAACATGAGCGCCGAAGACATCATCGCCGAACACAACAAGGACTGGGCGCACCTGACCGGTTCCGTGGCGCGGATCGATGTGAAGCCGGCGGCCGGGATCACATTCTGACTCTTTCTTGCGCAAGAGCCCGGTTGTCCGCCAGCAACCAGTGAAAAATCCAGAGCATCGACAGCCCGGGCCCGGCATACTGCCGCCGCCTCAGGAATGGAATCTGTCGATGCTCGCTTTCAATCTCCGTCACGCCTTGCTGCTGACCTCTCTCGTATTTGCTACCTCCTCGCACGCTGCCAGTTTCGACTGTGCTGGCGCTTCCAGCCCGGTTGAAAAAGCCGTTTGTGCGGATCCGTATACCTCGAGTCTCGATGAAAAACTCGGGGCGCTCTGGCGGACAGCGGTGGTGCAGGTTGCTGATCCGCAAGCGCTCAAGGCTGATCAGCGTTCATGGTTGAAACAACGCAATCAATGTGCCGCCAATAGCTCCTGCCTGCGCCGTGAATATTTGATGCGTCTGAAAGCGCTTGAATACGTGGCCAAGCCTTTCAGCTGGGATGCCACCTGGCAGATGATTCCGTGGGGCGTTTCATCGGCGGCAGAAGTCACAACCAAGCGTGTGGACGCCACGCATATTGCCTTTGATGTTTCTGCGTCAAATGGTGGCAACTCTGGTGACATGGACGGTGTGGCCACAATTGACGGTGCCGTAGCGCATTTCGCTGAAGGCAACTGCACCCTGAAGTTCAGCGCGCTCAACGGTTTGCTGGATGTTGATTCCGACGGAGGTGAGGGGGCTTGTGGTGGCGGGATGGGCGTTTACTACGATGGAAGGTATGTGGCATCTGACCAACCGATCGCGATTGAATACGACTTGCTGAGCCTTGGCGTTGTGCGTACGCAGCAAGAAGATCTGGCATTACGCACGTTGCTCAAAAATGACTATCAGACGCTGCTGCAAAATAGCGGCTCAATGGCAGCCGGCGAGACCTCTGGTGATGTGCCGGGGGGGGAGGTCAATGAGTTCTGGCTGCGAGGCCTGGCTTCCAGCAACGCGGCGATTCTGATGAGCGCGCCGGGCGGCCGAGTTTGGCTGGTGTTATTGGTTTTCGATGAGCAACGCAAAGTCAGGGCGCGGTATTACACCAACGTTCCCAAATGGAAAAAGCGGGTGCCTGATGTGCTGCTGGCATGGCGTGAACGTTTGGCGGGGGATGCGACACTACCTCTGGACCTGATGCCCTGACTCTCCCGTTCAGGTCGCAAACATCAACCTGCGAACATCACTCACCGGCTCGGACACCGCTCCGCTCAACACCAACCGCGTAATCGTCTCCGCCGCCACCGCATAATCCTCATCCTGCGGCACCTCCCGCCCGGTGATGCGCCCCATCTGCCAGCCAATGTTGGTGTAGGTGCGCGTCGCCGACCAGATAAACAGCATTAAATGCTCTGGATCGACCGGCGCCAGCAGCCCGCGATCGATCCAGCTGCGCAGGCACTCGACATTGCGCCGGGCTTCGCCGTGCAGCAGGTCGCGGCATTCGTCGGGCAACTGGCGGCCACCGAGCAGCAACTCTCCGCTGAAAACCTTGGCGATCGCCGGATGCTCGCGGGCAATGCGGATACGGGCGGCGACGTAGGCGCGCAGGCCGATCAGCGGATCATCACTCTCGCGCAGCACCGCCGAGGCTTCCAGCAACGGTTCGACGAAGCCGAGCAACACTTTGCCGTAGAGGTTTTCCTTGCTCTGGAAGTAGTAATAAAGATTGGCCTTGGGCACACCGGCGCGGGCGGCGATGTCGCGGGTCTGGGTCGCGTCGAAGCCGTTGGCGGCGAATTCTTCACTGGCGGCGGCCAGGATCAGTTGCTGGTTGCGTTCGCGGATACTGCTCATGGACGGCATGGAGTGTCTGGCCATTTCGGGTTCGCAATATACAAAACTATATAGCGAATAAGCCAGCGAACTCGCTCCTCAGCGCTATGCTGGTTTCAATTTCGGTAACCTCAGGAAATCACAATGACCCTTCAGGCACTGCGCGCCACGACGATTCACCTCGACGCGGTGGCGAAGCTGTTCGACGGCTATCGCGGTTTCTATGGTCAGCCATCGAATCTCGAGCAATCGAGGGCCTTCATCGCCGAACGCATGGCCGGCAATGAATCGGCGATTTTTCTGGTTGAGGATGAAAGCGGTAAGGCGCTGGGATTCGTGCAGCTGTATCCGACGTTTTCCTCGATTGATGCCCATCGCACCTGGTTGCTCAGCGACCTGTTCACCACGCCGGCCGCCCGGGGCCGTGGAGTGGGGCGACTATTGATGAACACCGCCCGCGACTTCGCCGTCGAAACCGGCGCCAAGGGACTGGTGCTGGAAACCGCCACCGACAATTTCACCGCCCAGGTTTTGTACGAATCGCTCGGTTGGGTGCGCGACACCGGCTATTACACCTACCTGCTGGACTTGCGGCAGGGCTGATCCGCTCAGTCAGCCCTCAGCAACCGCTCGATCTGCGCCAGCTCCCAGGTGCTGAGCAGGCTGACCGGGTCGGTGCCGAAACGCTGAGTCGTGTCGAGTCGCCACACCCGATCTTCCGGGCAGCGGCATTGCAGGCAGTGGTGCAGGCGCTGACCGTCAAAGTCGAGCAACAGCTGCCAGCCGTCGATCTCGACCGAGATCTGGCCGGGCCCGGATTCCTGCGCAATACGCTGTAGCGCGCAAACCTCCAACGCAGCATCGCGCAAGCGCTGGCAGACTTCGCGAGTGGATAGCGGTGACATGTTCAAACCCGTTGATCGATGAAGCGCGCAAGCATAGAGCGCCAACCCGTTCCTGTCAGCGATCACTGGCCCACGCCGGAGCATTTGCGTAACATCCGCAACCCTCTTTTTCCGCGGCGCTCTTTTGCGCAAATGCATGCGGCCGCGCCCGTCGGCCGCTCTGTCAGGTAAGCCATGAAACCGATTCGTCTGCGCGCCGATGTCCTGGCCGGACTCACCACCTCGTTTGCCCTGTTGCCCGAATGCATTGCGTTTGCGCTGGTGGCTCACCTCAACCCGCTGATGGGCCTGTACGGCGCCTTCATCATTTGCACGCTGACCGCGTTGTTGGGTGGTCGTCCCGGCATGATTTCCGGCGCGGCCGGTTCGATGGCGGTGGTGATCGTCGCGCTGGTGGTGCAGCACGGCGTGCAGTACCTGTTGGCGACGGTGTTGCTCGGCGGCTTGATCATGATGGCGTTCGGGTTGTTGCGGCTGGGCAAACTGGTGCGCATGGTGCCGCACCCGGTGATGCTCGGGTTCGTCAACGGTCTGGCGATCATCATTGCGCTGGCGCAACTGGAGCATTTCAAGAGCGGTGAACAGTGGCTCAGCGGCACGCCGCTGTACCTGATGACCGGGCTGGTGCTGCTGACCATGGCCATCGTCTACATCCTGCCGCGCCTGACCCGCGCCGTGCCGCCGGCGCTGGTGGCGATCCTCGGCGTCGGATTGCTGGTCTACCTGTTCGGCCTGCCAACCCGCACCCTCGGCGACATGGCGCACATCGCCGGCGGCCTGCCGACGTTCGCGCTGCCGGACATCCCGTGGACGCTGGACACCCTGCGCATCATCGCGCCCTACGCGATTCTGATGGCGTTGGTCGGCCTGCTGGAAACCCTGCTGACCCTCAATCTCACCGACGAAATCACCGAAACCCGTGGCTACCCGGATCGCGAATGCGTGGCGCTGGGCGCGGCGAATATGGTCTCTGGTGCATTTGGCGGGATGGGCGGCTGCGCGATGATTGGCCAGACTGTGACCAACCTCAGCTCTGGCGGGCGCGGGCGTTTGTCCGGCGTCGTGGCGGGTGTGTTGATTCTGTTGTTCATTCTGTTTCTGTCGCCGCTGATCGAGCGGATTCCGCTGGCGGCGCTGGTGGGGGTGATGTTCGTGGTGTCGCAGCAGACGTTTGCCTGGGCTTCGCTGCGGGTGCTGAACAAAGTGCCGTTCAACGATGTGCTGGTGATCATCGCGGTAACGACCATCACGGTGTTTACCGATCTGGCGACGGCAGTGCTGTGCGGGATCATCATCGCCGCGCTGAATTTTGCCTGGCAGCAAGCGCGCGAGCTGTACGCCGATGAGCATCTGGAAGCGGACGGCAGCAAACTCTATCGCCTGCACGGCACGCTGTTCTTTGCCTCGACCACGCCGTTCCTCAATCAATTCGACCCGGCCAGTGACCCAGAACGGGTGACGCTGGATTGCCGGCACCTGAGCTTTGTCGATTACTCGGCCATCGCCGCGCTGAAAACCTTGCGCGAACGCTACGCCAAGGCGGGCAAGCAGTTGCAGGTGTTTCACCTGTCCGAGCGCTGCAAGAAGTTGCTGAAACGCGCCGGGGTCGATCACGACTGAGATCGACCCCGGTCACTGATCAGGCATCGATGGCGGGGAAATCGATGTCGGTCAGTGCCACGTTGTTCAGGTAGTTGGTGAGGGTTTGCGCGGCGACGACGGCGATCACTTCGATGATCTTCTTGTCGTCGATACCGGCGGCGCGGGCGGCGGCAATCTGTTCATCGCTCAGATGACCACGGGTTTCGGTCAGTTGATGGGCGAGGGTGGCAAAAGCATTCAGCCGACCGTGACGCGCTTCGATGATTTCTTCTGCTGCCAGCCCGGCCTTGCTGGCGAACAGGGTGTGCGCCGCCAGGCAGTAATCGCAACCGTTGACTTGCGAAGTGGCCAGATACACCGCCTCTTTTTCCTTGGCGCTCAGTGAAGTCTTGCCCAGTGTGGCCGAGATTTGCACGTAGGCATCCAGCGCGACAGGTGCGACGGCGATGGTTTTGAACAGGTTGGGCAGGAAGCCGATTTTTTTCTGCACGCCTTCAAGTGTCGGGTGAGTGGCGTCGGTGGCGGTTTCGAGGCTGAGAGGGGCGATGCGGCTCATGGTGATTCTCCGAAAGTCCGGTGCGAAGTGCGCCGGGGATGGAGTGAATGCTACGGAGCGCGGCTGGTGCTTTGGGTGCAAATCGTCGAGGATATGCGACAGATCGTCCAAACCTGTCCTTGCGAGAATCAGTCATGGATCGCCTTTCTACGTTGCTCAGCCATTTCGGCGTTAATGCCGGCACCTTTCACAGCGGCACGTTCTGCGGGGTGAGCGCCTACGGCGGCGATCAGGTGTGCGGGCATGTGCACCTGTTGCAGGCGGGGGAGCTGTTGCTCAAGCCGGGCAATGATCCTGAAATCTCGCTCAATGAACCGACCCTGATCTTTTTCCCGCGCCCCATGGCCCATCGTTTGTTCGCCGACGAAGCCATGGGCACGCAACTGGTGTGCGCATCGCTGACGTTCGACGGCGGCGCGGGCAATGCCCTGGCGGCAGCGCTGCCGGATTATCTGGTGCTGAAACTCGCCTACCTTCCCGAAATGGCCAACACCCTGGAGTGGCTGTTCAAGGAAGCGTTCGACGGACACTGCGGGCGCGAAGCGGTGATGGACCGGCTGTTCGAACTGCTGGTGATTCTGCTGCTGCGCCACCTCATCAGCAGTCGAAACCAACAGCCGGGCATGATGGCGGGGCTGGCCGATCCGAAGATTTCCCGGGCCTTGAACCTGATGCACGACCAACCGGCCAAGGCCTGGAGCGTCGCCGAGCTGGCGAGCGCCGCCAACCTTTCCCGCGCCGGTTTCGCCGAACACTTTCGGCGGGTGGTAGGACAGACGCCGGTGGATTATCTGGTGAGCTGGCGGATCAGCCTCGCGCAGAAACGTCTGCGCGAGGGACGGCCGATTGCGCTGATCGCCGAAGAGGTCGGTTATGAAAGTCCGTCGGCGCTGACCCGGGCGTTTCGGCGCAAGACCGGGCTCAGTCCGCGAGAATGGAAATCCGGCGCGAGCTGAAAACTATTTGGCGAATTTCTTCGCCCCGGCCACGCACAGGATCACTCCAAGCGTGACGACCAGCATGCCCACGCTGACGTGTTCGTGGAGCAAGGTCGCGGCCAGTGCCAGGCCGAAAAACGGCTGCAGCAATTGCAACTGTCCGACCGCCGCAATCCCGCCCTGGGCCAGGCCGCGGTACCAGAACACGAAACCGATCAGCATGCTGAACAGCGAAACGTACGCCAGACACACCCACGCCGACCCACTGATGCCGCTGAACGAGGCGGGCGCCAGCCACACGCTGAGCACGGCCATCACCGGCAACGACAGCACCAGCGCCCAGCAGATCACCTGCCAGCCGCCAAGAGTTCGTGAAAGTTTTGCGCCTTCGGCGTAACCGAGGCCGCAGGCGAGTATCGCTGCCAGCATCAGCAGATCGCCAGTGGGCGAGGCGGTCAGGCCTTGCGAGATAGCGAAGCCGACCACCAGCGAACTGCCCAGCACCGAAAAAATCCAGAACACCGGACGCGGCCGTTCACCGCCACGCAGCACGCCGAAAATCGCCGTCGCCAGCGGCAGCAATCCTACAAACACAATGGAATGCGCTGACGTCACGTATTGCAGCGCCAGGGCCGTCAACAACGGGAAACCCACAACCACGCCCAGTGCGACGATCAGCAATGACAAGCACTGATCCCGCGCCGGACGCCGTTCGCGAAACAACCACAGCAAGCACAACGCCAGGGCGCCGGCGATGGTCGCGCGGATGACGGTGAGAAACACCGGGTCGAATTCCAGCACCGCCAGCCGCGTGGCCGGCAGCGAGCCGCTGAAGATCACGACGCCGATGAAGCCATTGATCCAGCCACTGGTTTTTTCCAGGGCCGGGGTGCCGAGTTGGGTGGTTCGTTCCATACGCGTTGCGCTCAGAGGTGGGTTGCGTTGAAGCAATCCTAGGGACGAGAATCAGGACAATCAAAAAATTGTCATGGATACAGCCCGACATGCCGCGCTCTCGTTACAAGAACCTCGTCGACACCTATGCCGCCGACATTCGCAGCGGTCGTCTGCTGCCCGGCACTCGCTTGCCGACTCATCGGCAACTGGCAGCGAGCGAAGGGCTGGCGCTGGTCACGGCCTCGCGGGTGTACGCCGAGCTTGAGGCCATGGGGCTGGTCAGCGGCGAAGCCGGGCGCGGCACGTTTGTGCGGGAAACGTCGTTGTTGCCGGGGCAGGGCATCGACCAGAAAGACGTCGCGGTCGGCATGATCGACCTCAACTTCAACTACCCGTCATTGCCGGGGCAGGCCGAGCTGCTGCGCACCGCGTTGCGGCAACTCGCGTTGTCCGGCGACCTTGAAGCGCTGCTGCGTTATCAGCCCCACGCCGGTCGCCAGCATGAACGGGCCTCGGTGGCGCGGCATCTGCAAATGCGGGGTTTGAGTGTCGAGGCCGAGCAGGTGCTGATCGTCAACGGCGCCCAGCAAGGGCTGGCGGTGACGCTGATGGCGCTGCTCAAGCCTGGCGATGTGATCGCTGCCGACGCGTTGACCTATTCGGGATTCAAAGTGCTGGCCGAAGCGCTGCACCTGGAAGTAGTGGCGATTCCCGTCAATGAGCAGGGCCCCGATCTCGCGGCCCTCGACAGACTCTGCCGCCAACGCCCGGTGCGTGCGGTTTACAGCATGCCGACCCTGCACAACCCACTGGGCTGGGTGATGCCTTTGGAGCAACGTGAGGATTTGATCGAGATTGCCCGCCGGCATGATCTGACGATCATCGAGGATGCGGCCTACGCCTTTCTGGTCGATAACCCACCACCGCCGTTGGCTGATCTGGCGCCGGAGCGCACGGTCTACGTATCGGGCCTGTCGAAAAACATCGCCACTGGCCTGCGTGTCGGCTTCATCGCCGCTCCGGTCGAGCAGGTGGCGGCGCTGGAACGGATCATCCGCGCGACGACCTGGAACACCCCCGGCGTGATGACGGCCATCGCCTGCGGCTGGCTCGACGACGGCACCGTCACCTTGCTTGAAGCGCAAAAGCGCAGCGACGCCCAAGCCCGGCAAGCACTGGCTGCTCAGATCCTCGAAGGTCTCCCGACCGTCAGCCATCCCTCTTCGTATTTCCTCTGGCTGCCGCTGCCGGAAGATGTTCGGGCAGACCACATCGTGGTCGAATTGATGCAGGAACAGGTTTCCGTTACCACCGCCGAACCTTTCACCGTGTCTACCCATGTGCCCCACGCGATTCGTCTGGCGCTGGGCTCGGTGGACATGCTTGTCCTGCGTCAAGCCTTGCTCAAAGTCCGTCAGGTCGTGGGCGCCTACCTGTAGCGCAACTGGCCGCGCGCGATTACCCTTGGCGCCGCCGACGATCTGGAAAACCCTGATGAAAAACGCTGCATTAACGTTCGCCCTGATCCTCAACGCAGGCCTGTTCAGCACGCCAACACTGGCTGCCGGTGACGCCGAGGCCGGCGCCAAAATCTTCCCGCGCCTGTGCGGCGGCTGCCACCAGGTCGGCGAATCCGCCCGCCCGGGCTTCGGCCCGGAACTCAACGGTATCATCGGTCGCCCGGCCGGGACGTCGGCGAATTACGTGTATTCCGACGCGATGAAAAACTCCGGCCTGACCTGGAACCGTGAAACGCTGACGGCGTATCTGAAGGATCCGAAGGGCGTGGTGCCGGGGACTCGGATGATTTTCTGGGGGCTGAGTGACGAAGAGAAGATCGATAATCTGTTGGCGTATTTGCAGACGTTCTCTCAGCAATGAAGATCCGGTGCGGGAGCTGCGCAAGGCAGCTCTCGTGTGAAGTCCGGGTTCAAACCTGGCGCTCGGCTTGCCCGGCAAACCACTCCATCACCACCGCACAAGCCGGATGCGCAGCCGCCGACGGCTGCAAGCACAACGAATAAATCCCTCCGGTTTTCAGCGGTTGCCCGAACGGCACCACCAGCACGCCACGCTCGATGGATTCCGCCGCCAGCGTCATGTCCGTCACTGCCACACCCAATCCCCGCGCCGCCGCATCCAGTGCCAGTTCATCGAGGTTGAACGGAATGTGCCGGTAATCGTCCAGCGGTTGGCCGTCGTTCGCCGCCAGCCATTCGATCCACGCCTGACGATCCGCCGAGCGATGCAGCAGCGGGAAGCGCAGCAGTTCTTCCACTGAGCGCGGCGCATCGGCAAGGCTCGGGGCGCAGACCGGCACCAGAGTTTCCTGAAACAGGGTAAGGCAATCGGGATCGCTCGATGCCGTCGGCAGGTAAAGGATGTAGGCGTCACTGTCGCTGGTCGGTTCGACGATTTCGGTGGCGACGGTTTCGATCGCCAGCGAAACCTCGGGATGGCGCAAGTAAAAGTCGCTGAATTTGGGCAACAACCAGCGCACCGCCAACGACACATGCATGCGAATGCGGAACGGGCGTTTCTGCGGTGTCAGGCGTTCTTCGAGGGTTTTCAGTTGCTCGAAAATGTTCCGTGCACTGGCCAGAACCTGCTCGCCTTCCGGGGTCAGGTGCAGGCTGCGGCTGGTGCGCAAGAACAACGGGACGTTGAAATGGCTTTCCAGCTGCTGGATCTGCCGGCTGACGGCGCTTTGAGTCAGGCACAGCTTCTGCGCGGCCAGGGTGAAGCTGCCGGAGTTGGCGACCTCTACCAGCGCCTGCATGGCTTGCAGCGACGGGACGTGGCGAATTTTATCCATGCGTTTTCCGAATGGCTCGATGATTTCTTAGCGTTGGTGAGGCGTTCGAAGACCTTATAGATTCTAGCTCTGGCGGTGGTCTTCACCACGTTGGCATGCGATTCACGCATGGCCACGGTTGGAAGGCAAGCCGCCGAATGACCGTCGAATGAGGTGATGCATGGAAAATGTCTGTGGCTGGATCGCGCAAACCGCAAGCGCTGCGCAGCGTGATCGCCTGAGCGGCGCGCAAAAGGCCGATTGGCTGGTGATCGGCGCCGGGATTACCGGCCTCAGCGCTGCCCATCATCTGGCCGAGATGCACCCGCAGGCACGGATTGTCGTGGTTGATCGTCAGCGAGCGGCGCAGGGCGCGTCGGCGCGCAACTCGGGTTTTGTCGTCGCCCATGAACATCCGACGGACAACGAATTGATCGGCGGGCAGGGCTTTGCCGGATTTGAAGTCGACACGATGATTTCCCGCGCGGCCAGTGAAGAAGTCCGACAGCGCATTGCCCGGCACGCCATCGATTGCGACTTGCGCGACAGCGGCTATTTCTTTGCGGTCAACGATCCGGCGAAGCTCAATCAGGTCGATGCCAAACTGGCCACGCTGCGGGCGCTCGGTGCCCGCGCGGAGTTTCTGCAAGGCGAAGAACTGAGCCGAAAACTTGGCACCCGTCACTATCAGGCTGCGATCTGGTGCGGTAACGGCAACGCGCTGCTGCAACCGGCCAAATACGTGAAGGGATTGCTCGATGCACTCCCGGACAATGTCAGCGTGTACGAAAACACCGATATCACGGGGCTCGAGCGTTTGAGTCAGGGTCGGATTCGAGCCAACGCCATTGATGGCAGCATCGAGGCAGGAAAAGCACTGGTCTGCCTGAACGCCTTTATTCCTCGGGTCGGCATCGATGACAGCGCCACGTTCCCGATGGAGCTGAGCGCCAGCCTCACGCGCCCGCTGACGGATCAGGAGTTCGCCGCCATTGGAGCCGTTGAACCGTGGGGCGTGCTGTCGACTCGTCCGCTGGGCGCCACGGTCCGGCTGACGCCGGATCGCCGGGTGATGATGCGCAACACCGCCGAATACCGCACGCGGGACCTGTCCAACAGCGAACTTGCGCTGCGTCGGCAACACCATGTCCGGGGTTTGCAACGGCGCTTCCCGTTCCTCGGCGAGCACGACATCCAATACACCTGGACCGGCCATTTGAGCGCGACCCGTAGCGGCCAGGCGTATTTCGACCAGGTGGAAGAGGGCGTGTTTGCCGTCGCCGGTTGCAACGGCTCGGGCGTGGCGCGCGGTACCTTGTGGGGGCGACTGCTGGCGGAACTGGCATGCGGCGTCGATTCGCCACTGCTGCAATCGGTGAGGCAACGGGCCCAGCCCGGCTGGCTGCCGCCGCGACCTTTCTTCGATATCGGCGCCATTTTGCGCATGCGCGTGGAGGCGGTCAGGGCCAGAACAGAAATCTGAAAATTCGCACATCCCACAAGAACAAAAGCCACTCAATTCAGGTGACAGAACATGCGCGTCCACACACTTTCCCTGGCGGTCTTGCTCGCCACCGGTTCCGGGTTCGCCCTGGCCGATGAAACCGTCAACATCTCCAACTGGAGCAGTTACATCGCCGACGACACCCTGGCGAACTTCACCAAAGACACCGGCATCAAGGCCACTTACGACATCCACGACAGTAACGAAGTGCTGGAATCGAAGTTGATGACCGGCAATACCGGTTACGACGTGGTCAGCCCGTCGAACCACTTTCTGTCGCGGCTGATCAAGGCGGGCGCCATTCAGAAACTCGACAAGTCGCAACTGCCGAACTGGAAAAATCTCGATCCGCAGTTGATGCAGAAACTTGAAGTCAACGATCCGGGCAATCAATACGGTTATCCGTACATGTGGGGCACCGCCGGCATCGGCTACAACGTCGAGAAGATCAAGGCGATCTTCGGCAACACCGATGTCACGCGTTCGTGGAAGCTGTTTTTCGAAGAGGACAACATCAAGAAGTTGAGCCAGTGCGGTGTAGCGATCATCGACAACCCGACCCAAGTGTTGCCGATCACCCTCAACTATCTGGGCTTGCCGCCGCACAGCCACGAACCAGCGGATTACAAAAAGGCCGAAGCCGCTTTGTTCAAGATTCGCCCGTACGTGCAGTACTTCCATGCGTCCAAGTACATCAGCGATCTGGCCAACGGTAATGTTTGCGCAGTGATCGGCTTCAGCGGTGATGTTGTGCAGGCGGCTGCCAGTGCCCGGGAGGCGAAGAACGGTATCGACATCGCTTATTCGATTCCCGAAGAAGGCACGACCCTGTGGTTCGACATGGTGGTCATGCCGAAAAACGCGCCCCACGAAAAGAACGGCTACGCCTACATGAACTATCTGCTTGAGCCGAAGGTGATCGCCAATATCAGCAACAGCATTCACTACGCCAACCCCAACGCGGCGGCCGATGAGTTTCTGACGCCGGCGGTGAAACAGGATTTGGCGATCTATCCGCCGAAAGCGGTGATGGACAAGTTGTTCACCGTGGAAGAACTGCCGGCGGCGATTGCTCGGCTGACAACGCGCTTGTGGACCCGGCTTAAAACCAACACCTGAATATGAAACATGGCCTGATTTGATACTAATGAGCCATCACTTGCGGTAAAGTGCGCGCCGCCCGAGAGACGGATCCCGGGCGTTTTCCCATGGAGTCTTGAAGTGAAATACCTCAGCAAAGTCGTCGCCGCCGCCCTGATCGGTGCGGTTCTGGCAGGTTGCACCGGCACCCCGATGAACACCAGACAATACGACAGCAGCCAATACACCGTGATTGGCCACAGCGAAGCCACCGCCACCGGTCTGCTGCTGTTCGGCGTCATCCCGATCCAGCAAAACAACCGCTTCGTCCGCGCCCAGACTGCCGCGATCAAAGCCAAGGGCGGCGACGCCATGATCAACACCCAGGTTCAGGAAAACTGGTTCTGGGCCTGGGTCCTGACCGGTTACACCACCAAGATCTCCGGTGACGTGGTCAAACTGAAACCCGCGCAATAAGCGCTGGTTGGACGTGAAAAAGCCCGGCTGATCAGGCCGGGCTTTTTGTTTGTGCAGCGGTAGAGCGTTTGACTCATGCGACGCGGCGTTCGATCAGACGATCGGAGCCACCTTCAGCGACGCGGCGTTCGATCAGACGATCGGAACCACCTTCAGCGACGCGGCGTTCGATCAGAC